>PWIZ01000362.1 GCA_003560175.1 Halomonas sp.
GCACCGCCGGAGTAGAACTGCACCCCGGTGATCACCATCAGCGATACCGCGGCGGCGATGCCGGCGCTGCGAGCGAGGGGCAGTGAACGTCGCGGGGTCGGCGGAGCCATGTCCATCTGCGGCGGCTCTTCATCCTTCAGGCGGGCCATGATGCCGGCGGAAAGGTCGGTGGAGACATCGACATCGGGTTCCCGACGCATCAGGCTGCGCATCAGGTGGTAGCGGCGCCACGCCTCTGCGGAGTCGGGAGAGGCGTCCAGCGTCTTGAGCAGCCGGCGAAGCTCGAGCTCGTCTCCCTCGTTGTCCATCAGGGCAGAAAGCGATTCCCGTGCGTTCTGACTCATTCTTAACACCCCCTAAGTGGCAAGGCACTCCGCCCCGCTCCCTTATTTCAGCCTGGAATCGACATTCCCGGTTGGATCCGGGAATGTCGACGCTATCTCCGCCCCGCGGCGGATCGAACACTGGTTATGACGTCAAAGCCCGCGGACAGTTCAGCCAATCGACAAAAAGTGTGCAACCCACCTCGCTGGACGGCTACCCCTCCACCGTCTCGCGGTTGCGGGACGTAGTGACCAACGGCTGGATGTGCTGGTCCACCGCCTCCCGGGCGCGGAAGATCCGCGAACGCACCGTGCCCACCGGGCAGTGCATGATGTTGGCGATATCCTCGTAGGAGAGCCCTTCGAGCTCGCGCAGAGTGATCGCCGTTCGCAAGTCGTCAGGCAGATTATCGATCGCCTCGAACACCGCAGCCTCGAGCTGATCGCGGGCCATGGCCGCCTCCGGCGTCTCGGAATCCGCCAGGCGTCCGCTGTGATCGACGATCTCGGCGTCGGCGATATCCAGGTCGCTGCCCGGTGGACGGCGCCCTCTCGAGACCAGATGGTTCTTGGCGGTGTTGATGGCGATGCGGTACATCCAGGTATAGAACGCGCTTTCGGCCCGGAACTTGCCCAGCGCCCGATAGGCCTTGATGAACGCCTCCTGCGCCACATCCTGAACCTCGGAGTGGTCGTGGACGTAGCGCCCGATCAGTCCGATGATCTTGTGCTGATACTTCTTCACCAGTAGGTCGAAGGCGCGGTTGTCGCCCTGCTGGGCACGCTCGACAAGCTGCTGGTCTGTCTCCCTGGCACTCATTCACGGCCTCCCCGACAGAAGTCGAGAGAGCGCGACGAGTGCGCCCGGGGAGCAGCGGTCATGTTGGAAATTACGTACATGGCGTCAACCTGGGGCCCTTGCGGGCGGCGAAGTGTCCGGAGGCCGAAGCCCAAAGTCGCACAAGTGTTCCCTTTTCCTGGCCATCCATCAACCCGATGCGCCGGATCGATTCGCCGGCAGACGTATATGGCCCGTTCAACCGGCGGTGAGACCGCCCCGGTGTACCGGGGTTCCACGATTGATCTCATGTGGCCCCTCCGGTGTATAGTAGGAGGAAAGTGATTACTTGCCCTCGGGGCATCAGCGCAGACACGACACACAGGTAGCCGCATGACAGATCAGCAGGTCAGCAACCTCAACGTCCTCTCCCAGGACGTCCTTATCACTCCCGAGACCCTGAAGCAGGAGATCCCCCTCACCGCCGCCGCCGAACGCACCGTCATCGAAGGGCGCGAGACCATCCAGCGCATTCTCGACGGTGAGGACCCGCGCCTGCTGATGGTGGTGGGCCCCTGCTCTATCCATGACGTGGACGCCGCCCTCGACTATGCCCGTCGTCTGCGCCGCCTGGCCGATGAGGTGAAGGATAGTCTCTACATCGTGATGCGCGTCTACTTCGAGAAGCCGCGGACCACCGTGGGCTGGAAGGGCCTGATCAACGATCCGCACCTCAACGGCTCCTTCGAGATCGAAGAGGGCCTGCATATTGCCCGCCGCCTGCTGGTGGAGCTGGCGGAGATGGGCCTGCCGCTGGCCACCGAGGCCCTCGATCCGATCTCACCGCAGTACATGCAGGACTGCATCAGCTGGTCGGCCATCGGTGCCCGTACCACCGAGTCCCAGACCCACCGCGAGATGTCCTCTGGCCTCTCCTGCCCGGTCGGCTTCAAGAACGGCACCGACGGCAGTCTGGAGGTGGCGGTCAACGCCCTGCAGTCGGTTTCACACCCCCACAACTTCCTGGGCATCGACTCTGCCGGCCGGGTGGCGATCATCCGCACCCGCGGCAACGCCTACGGCCACGTGGTGCTGCGTGGTGGCAACGGCAAGCCCAACTATGACAGCGTCAGCGTGGCCCTGGCCGAGCAGGAGCTCAGGAAGGCCGGCATCAAGCCCAACATCATGATCGACTGCTCCCATGCCAACTCCAACAAGGACCCGGCCCTGCAGCCGTTGGTACTGGAGAACGTCACCAATCAGATTCTCGAAGGCAACCGCTCGATCATCGGCCTCATGGTCGAGTCGCATATCGGCTGGGGCAGCCAGAAGGTGCCAGAGGATCTGAGCCAGCTGCAGTACGGTGTCTCCATCACCGACGCCTGCATCGACTGGGACGCCACCGAGCGCGCCTTCAAGGCGATGAACGAGAAGCTCGCCCCGGTGCTGGCCAGGCGCCTCGAGGCGGCGTGATCCCAGCCCGGCAGCGCACCCGAACCCCGCGCAGTTGACGCACAGCGGGCCTGCCACTTGGCGGGCCCGCTGTCGTTGACTGCCCCTTTCGTTGACTGCCCCGCTACTGGCGGACGCCGTCGATCTCTCGGACGAAGGGGGGCAGCGAATCGAGCAGTGCCCGGCCGTAGCGGCGGGTGAGCACCCGGCGATCGAGCAGGGTGATGCGGCCGCTGTCGGACTCCTTGCGGATCAATCGACCGCAGGCCTGCACCAGCTTGATGGAGGCATCGGGCACGCTGATGCGCATGAAGGGATTGCCGCCGCGGCTCTCGATCCATTCGGCCAGCGTGGCGCCTACCGGGTCGTCGGGCACCGCGAAGGGCAGCCGGGTGATCACCACGTGGGTCAGGTAGTCGCCGGGCAGGTCGATTCCCTCGGCGAAGCTGGCCAGGCCGAAGATGATGCTGCCCTCCCCCGCGTCGACCCGAGCCCGATGGCGGGTGATCAGCTCACGCTTGGGCAGACGATCCTGGGCCAGCACCCGTTCGCTCAGCGCCTTTGGCAGGGCCTTCTCCACGGCGCGCAGCTGCGCCCGGGACGAGAAGAGCATCAGTACCGCCTCCTGCTTGCCCAGCGCCTGGACGAACTCGACGATGGCACGCTCGTGACCTTCGCGATCGGCCGGATCGACGGCCTCCCGGGGCACGCTGAGCACCGCACGGGAGTAGTCGAAGGGGCTGGGCAGGCGCTGGTAGCGATAGCGATTGGCCAGACCGGCGCGCTCCTGCAGGCGCTCGAAGCGCCCGAGTGCCGTCAGCGTGGCCGAGGTGATCACGGCGCCGAAGGTGGCACCCCACAGGCTCTTCGCCAGGGTATGGGCCGCCGAGACGGGGCTCGCCGAGAAGGTCAGCTCCGGGTCGGCCCCGAAGCGTTCCAGGGCCAGCCAGCGAGCCCGGGGCGGCTCGCCCTCGGGGTCTGTCTCGGCAAACGACTGCCACAGGGCATGGGCCTCCAGCGCCCGGCCATGCAGCAGCGCCAGCAACGGCAGCCAGGCCTCGGCCTGCTCGCGCGGCAGGCCGGTATGCTTATCGGGGTCGAGGCTCTCGCGCAGGATATCGGCCATGCTCTCGAGGGTGCGGGAGAGCTCGGCGAAGATCACCAGCAGGGCCCCGGCCAGCTCTCTCAGCGCCTCGGGGACACGCCCCATCTCGAAGCGGTGCTGGCGGGCCTCCTCACCGTCGATGAGCCCTTCGGGACGCCCGGCCAGCTGGTGGCCCAGGGCGAAGGCCTCGCCGAGTTTCGGCTCCAGCGCCTCGATGGCCTGGGGCAGCGTTGCCAGCAGCCGTGCCAGGGTCGGCTGGACGGCCAGGGCCTGGTTGAGCTCGGTCAGCGACTTTTTCAGGGTCCGCAGCCAGCCCAGGGCGCCGCCCACGGCGAAGCGGTGGGTAAAGTGGTTGAGCGCCTTGTCGGGAAGGTGGTGGCCCTCGTCGAAGACGTGGATGCAGTCCCCCGGGTCGGGCAGCACCACGCCGCCGCCCAGGGAGAGGTCGGCCAGCACCAGGTCGTGGTTGGCGACGATGATGTCGGCCTGCTCCAGGTCACGCCGGGCACGGAAGAAGGCGCAGGCAGCGAAGTGGCCGCAGCGGCGGTTGGTGCACTGCCGATGGTCGACGGTAAGCTTGCGCCAGTGGTCGTCGGGGATGGCCTCGGGCCAGCTGTCGCGATCGCCCTCCCAGCGGCCGTTGCCGTAGGCCTCGCCCAGTGACTGGGCCAGGGCCTGGAAGTCGTCGCCGCCGCTGGCGAGCTCACGCTCGAAGAGCGAATAGGTGGGGTTGTCTTCGGTGCCGTCGAGGGTCTGGTCGAGGCGTGCCACACAGATATAGCGGCCGCGCCCCTTGGCCAGGGCGTAGCTGAAGTCGATGCCGCTGTGGGCCTTCAGCGAGGGGAGATCCTGATGCAGCACCTGCTCCTGCAGGGCCACGGTGGCCGTGGCCACCACCAGCCGCTTGCCGCGGGCCTTGGCCACCGGCAGCGCGGCCAGCAGGTAGGCCAGGGTCTTGCCGGTACCGGTGCCGGCCTCGAGCACGCAGACGTGCTCGTCGCTTACGCGCTTACCGGCCTCGTCGACCTCGATACCCGCCAGGGTGCGGGCGATCTCGGCGATCATCAGCCGCTGGCCATAGCGGGGCGTCAGATCGAGGCCGTCGAGCACACGGCGGTAGGCCGCCTGGATCTCGCCCTTCAGCGCCTCGTCAAGCATGAGCTCAGAGCATGCCTTCCGGGGGGTGCTCGCAGGGCAGCTTGTCACCGATGAAGCGCTCGATCTCGGGCAGCGAGAAGGCGTCCTCCTCGCCCACGAAGCTGATCGACACGCCCTTGGCGCCGGCGCGACCGGTGCGGCCGATGCGGTGGACATAGTCCTCCGGGTCCTCCGGCAGGGTGTAGTTGATCACGTGGCTAACATCCTCGATGTGGATGCCGCGGCCGGCCACGTCGGTGGCCACCATCACCTGGATCTCGCCCTCGCGGAACTGCTCGAGGGTCGTGATGCGCTGATTCTGGGGCACATCGCCGGAGAGCATGGCGACGTTGATGTCGGCCTTCCTGAGTAGCTCGTCGAGCTTGCGCACCAAGTCACGGCGGTTGCCGAAGACCAGGACGCGGTCGAAGTTCTCCTGCCTGAGCAGGTTGATCAGCAGGCGCTGCTTGTCCTCGTCGCCGACCAGGTAGACGCGCTGATCGATATCGGCGGCGTTCTCCACCGTGACCGCGATATCGATGTGGGTCGGCTCTTGGGTCCACTGGCTGGCCAGGTTGAGGATGTCCTCGGTGAAGGTCGCCGAGAACAGGAAGGTCTGGCGCTCCTCTGTCTTCGGCGTATGGCGGATGATGCGCTTGACGTCGGGGATGAAGCCCATGGAGAGCATGCGGTCGGCTTCATCGAGCACCAGCACCTCGACCTGGGTCAGGTCGACATCACGCTTCTGGTGGAAATCGAGCAGTCGGCCCGGGGTGGCCACCAGAATATCCACGCGATCGGCCAACGCCTCCCGCTGCGCCTGGTAGTCCATGCCACCGACAACGCTTGCCACCTTGAGGTCGGTGAAGCGGGCCAGTGCCTTGGCATCTTTCTCGATCTGCAGGGCCAGCTCGCGGGTCGGGGCGACGATCAGCGCCCGCGGGGCGCCGGGCTTCTGGCCGTTGGGGGCCTCCTCCTCGAGAAAGTAGGCGAGGATCGAGATGAGGAAGGCGGCCGTCTTGCCGGTGCCGGTCTGGGCCTTACCAACCACGTCGCCGCCCAGCAGGGTGTGGGTCAGTGCCTCGGCCTGGATCGGGGTACAGTACTCGAAACCCAAGGCGTGGATGGCGTGCATCAGCGGCAGCGGCAGATCGAAATCATGGAAGCGCCACTTGCCCGCCACGGCAGGCACCTGAAACTGGCGCAGGTCCCAGCCGGAGGCGTTGCGTCGACGCGGTTTGCGACGACGGCGCTTGGGCTTGCGATCCTGGGCCGGTGCGTTGATCTGATCCGACTCGCTCATAGGCTGCTGTCTGTCCGTTTGGCTGGTTGAGTAGTACATGACACAAACGCGCATTATAACAGCCAATGCGACGCAGGGCGCGTCTCGTGAGCGCTTCGCCTGTGGCCGGCGCGACAGGACTGTTAGAATGCGCGCCAGACCAGAGGAGTTTTTCCATGACCCGTCGCAAGAAGACCCGTTCGCTGGCCGACAAGGTGCAGATTCGCACCGGCCGACGCAAGGATTTCAAGAAGTGGCGCCACGAGAATCCCGACCAGGTGACCTCGTCGACGCGTTACACCCAGAAAAAACGTCAGCAGCGCAAGATCCAGGCCGCCCGCAAACTGGCCCGCCAGGAGAGCGGTGAAGGCATCACCATCCATCCCGAGCGGGCGACAGAGAGCCCCAGCACGGAACGCCCCGACCCGGGGAGCTCGGAGAGCTGATGCGCCTGGTCTCATTCAATATCAACGGCATCCGCGCCCGCCTCCACCAGCTGGAGGCGCTGGTGGCTGGCCAGCGCCCGGCGGTGATCGGGCTCCAGGAGACCAAGGTGCAGGACGCCGAGTTTCCCCGGGAGGCGGTGGAGGCCCTGGGCTACCGGGTGATCTTTCACGGCCAGAAGGGGCACTACGGCGTGGCGCTGATGATCGACGTCGCCCAGTGCGGCGAGCCGGAGACCGTGCACTACGGTTTTCCCGACGACGGTGAGGCGGCCCAGCGGCGCATGGTCGGCGCCCGTCTGAACCCGCCGGGCGACGAGTCCCTGACGGTATGGAACGGCTACTTCCCCCAAGGGGAGAACGTCGAGCATCCGGTGAAGTTTCCCCACAAGCGCGAGTTCTACGCGCAGCTCCAGCGGCTGCTGGAGACGCACCACCGCCCCGACGAGCACCTGGCGGTGATGGGCGACTTCAACATCTCTCCCGAAGATATCGATATCGGCATCGGCGAGCCCAACCGCAAGCGCTGGCTGCGCGAGGGCAAGACCAGCTTCCAGCCGGTGGAGCGCGAATGGCTGGCGGGCATCAAGGCCTGGGGGCTCACCGACAGCTACCGGGTGCGCTACCCGGCGGTGGACGACCGCTTCAGCTGGTTCGACTACCGCTCCAGGGGCTTCGACCGCGAGCCGAAGCGCGGCCTGCGCATCGACCATATCCTGGTCACCGCACCCCTGGCC
>PWIZ01000199.1 GCA_003560175.1 Halomonas sp.
GCCGAGTGCACCGTGATCACCGTGCGCTAATTTCTATTCTGTTCGATTCATCTCGACGGCGCCCGCGGGCGCCGTCGTCGTTCATGCCAGGCCAGGGGCGCTTGCAACTCTCAAGTCACTGATTACCCTTGGACAGCGCCCGCCGTGTTTGGCGCGCGCCGCGGGAGTCCGTATAGTGGCTCCCCTACCCCCGCCACACGTTTGTGACCATGCTGCAGAACAACTCCCTGCTTGCCCAACTCAAGCAACAGATTCGCTCCAGCACCCCCCGTGTCGAGGGGGTGATCAAGGCCACTCAAAAGGGCTTCGGCTTTCTCGAGACCGACGATGGTGAGTCTTACTTCGTGCCGCCTCCCGCCATGAAGCAGGTACTGCACGGCGATCGCGTCGGAGCGGTCCTCCATGAGGAGGGTGACAAGAAGAGCGTCGAACCCGATACCCTGATCGAGCAGGGACTCGACCGCTTCGTTGCCCGCGTGCAGAAGCGCGAGGGTCGACTGGCCGTGGTGCCCGACCACCCCCTGATCAAGAATTCGATCAAGGCACGCATCAAGCGCAGCCTGGATGAAGCCACCATTGGCGACGCCGACTGGATCGTTGCGCGCCTGGTGCGTCACCCTCTCAAGACCGACGACCGCGGCTTCCTCGCCCAGATCGACGAGCTGGTGGCCAAGGCCGACGACCCCGCCGTGCCGTGGCGCGTCACCCTCGCTCGCCACGCCCTGGAGCAGGAGTGCCCGGACGCCGGCGACGACTGGCCGCTGCTCGACGAGGGCCTCACCCGCGAGGACCTCAACGCCGAGCCCTTCTTTACCATCGACGGTGAGAAGACCCGCGACATGGACGATGCCCTGCGCATCGTGCCCCGCGAGGACGGCGGCTGGGACCTGAGCGTGGCCATTGCCGATCCCACCGCCTACGTGGAAGAGGGCCATGCGGCCGACCTCGAAGCGCGCACACGCGCCTTCACCGTCTACCTGCCGGGCCAGAACGTCACCATGCTGCCCGAGCAGCTGGCCGACGACCTCTGCTCCCTGTGGGAGGGCAAGGGCCGCCCGGTGCTGGCCTGCACCCTCACCGTGCACGCCGACGGCAGCCTGGGCGACTATCGCTTCTTTGCCGCCACCGCGACCTCTCATGCCAAGCTGGCCTACGATCGTATCTCCGACTGGCTGGAGGGCCAGGGAGACTGGGCCCCGGCGGACGAGATCGCCGATCAGCTCAAGGCGCTGGAGGCCATGACCGAGGCGCGCAGCGCCTGGCGCGCCGAGCACGCCCTGGTGTTCAAGGACAGCCCCGACTTCGTCTTCGATCTGGATGAGGCCGGCAACGTGCTCGATATCCGCACCGAGCATCGGCGCATCGCCAACCGCATGATCGAGGAGTCGATGATCGCGGCCAACGCCTGCTGCGCCCACCTCCTCTCCGAGCACGTGGGACACGGCATCTTCAACGTCCACCGCGCCTTCGAGCCCGAGAAGGCCGAAGCCGCCCAGGAGTTCCTGGCCAGCCAGGACATACAGGTGGAACGCGAACAGCTCACCGAGCTGTCCCGCTATACCGAGCTGAAGCGTGAGCTCGAGGGGCGCGACGACGCCTGGCTCGACGTTCGCCTGCGCCGCTTCCAGGGCTTCACCAGCATGTCGGCGAAACCCGGCCCGCACTTCGGCCTGGGGCTCTCCGCCTACGCCACCTGGACCTCGCCGATCCGCAAGTATGGCGACATGGTCAACCACCGCCTGATCAAGCGCGTGCTCAAGGGCGAGCAGGCACCGGCTGAGGCCACTCTGGAGCTCACCGAGCAGCTCACCGAGCGCCGCCGGCTCAACCGCATGGCCGAGCGCGACGTGAAGGACTGGCTCTACGTGCGCTACCTGAGCCCAGCCGCCGAGGCCCAGGAGGCCTTCGACGCCGAGATCATCGCCATCAACCGCGGCGGCATGCGCGTGCGCCTGACCATCAACGGCGCCACCGCCTTCATCCCGGCTCCGATGATGCACAGCGACCGCACCAAGGTGGCGATCGACGACAAGGAGGGTCGCATCCAGATCGAGGGCGAGCAGCGCTTCAAGCTGGGCGACCACCTCCGCGTGGCGCTGACCGAAGCCCGCGAGGAGACCCGCTCGCTGGTGGGACGCCCCGCCGACTGACCCTTCGGCAATACTGACCCTTCGGCAATACAGGCGGAACATGAAGGCGACCCTCGGGTCGCCTTCCTGCATGGTGGCTGTCGATCTGTCGGCGGATGCGACGAGAGCGACCCAGCGAACGTCGGTGCCTTCTCAGGAGGTGAAGCGACGCCGTTTCTCCGCCGTCCAGTCGACGGACGGGGCCGACATGCCGTGCCCGCCCCGGTAAGGCGCGTATCCCGGCGGCCTCCAGCCCTCCAGCCATGGGGGCTCCAGGCGAAAGACCTCGACGCCGATGGGATGGCAGGTATCCAGAGGATCGCGCGCGTCGGGGCCCCAGAGGTCGGCCGACAGATCACCGCCCGGACAGCACGACAGCGCGCACAGCAGGTCGATCTCGGCGAACAGCTCGAGATGGTCGCCCTCGCGGGCCGGACAGGCCTTCATGAAGTACTGGTCATCGTCATTGAGTCCGGTGCACTGGAAGACATTGAGCACGTCGTGCACATCGAACTCGGTGAGCCCGAAGGGGGCCACCGCCCGCACCAGGTTGGAATGGCAATGATGATCGAAGTCTTCGCCGGTCAGCAGCTTGTTGACGTAGGGGTCGCAGCGCGTCCCCAGCAGGTCATGTACTCGACCACCGTCGGCGTCCGTGCCGTAGCTCGCCAGGGTATCGTCGATGATGGTCGCCATGGGCCGCAGATAGGGTAGCGTCGACCACAGGCGATCGAACGTCGATACATGAGCCCGCTGCAGTTGGCGAGTCCGTGAGGCCCAGAAGCGCTCCCGAGGGTTATGGCGATGCCAGAGGTTAAGATCTCCCACCTGCGGCCCATCCAGGGTCGAGAGTCGCAGCACATGGCCGGCCGGCACCTCCCAGGCCAGCCCTTCGCGGATCGGCACGACAAGCTGATCGACACGCACTCTCGCCTCCGGCGCCGTCATCCGGGCATAGAAGTCGCGGTCAACGTCGAGAATGGAACCTTGCGTGGCGCGATAGGCGGCGGGCACCTTTGCCATTGTCCTGTCTCCCTGGTTGATCGAGCGATAACCGACATGCTAGCGGATTGCGTCCGAGGGGCCCTAACGCCCGCCGGCTGACGCCTCAGCTCACGCGGCCCTTGCCCTGCCGATGTTGATGGAAGAAGCGCAGCATTTCCCCGCTGGCATCCGGGCCTCTCGGGTCGGTATAGCTTCCTTTCGCACTACCTCCCGCCCAGGCGTGGCCTGCACCCGTTACCCGCCACTGTTCCAGGCGCGGCTCGCCCTTGGCATCGTGATGCGTGGTGCGGGTGTAGCCATGGCCACTGGCTACCTTCCCCTGCTCCACCGTGACTCTGGCACTGCCCGGCCTTGGCGTTTCGCCCGCTCGGCGCGAGGCGGCGTACTGGGCGGCCACGCGATCCGCATTGCTGGGGTGTACGGTCGTGTCGTGGTCGCCATGAAAGATGATGGCAGGCACCTCGGACGACCACTCGGACGCCCGCGACATGCCGCCGTCGCCAAGGGGTCCCGTACCTCCCTGCATCGCCCCCAGCGCATCGGGGAGACTCTGGGCCACGCCGTGTGGCAGCCCGGAGTGCACCCCCACCGCCGCATAGAGGTCCGGGTAGGTCATGGCGAGTGTCGTCGCCATGGCGCCACCAGCCGATAGCCCTGCGACGTAGACCCGGCTCGCATCAAGTTCGTAGGTGTCGATGATCTGACAGGTCATGCCGGCAAGAATCGCCGGTTCCCCTCCCTCGCGCTGCTGGTCTTCTGCCTTGAACCAGTTCCAGCACTTCGAACGGTTGGCGGTCATCGGCTGGGCCGGATAGAGCACGCAGAACTGCTGCTCTTCGGCCAGCCGGTTCATGTCGGTCCCGGCAGCGAAGTCATCGGGGTTCTGGGTGCAGCCATGGAGCATGACCACCAGCGGCAATGCCTGGCCGTGATAGCCGCTGGGCAGATACAGCTTGTACTCGCGCGCCCCAGCATGATGGGTAAAGTGACCGGCGGTGAACGCACCTGGCCGTGCTGCCTCATAGGTGCCTTGTGCCTGCTCGGGCTGCGCCATGGCGTCACGCAGCTGGCGCCACTTCTCGCGCCAGGCAGAAGGCAGCCCGATATCACCGCCCGGGGTGGTTCCGGCAGTCGTCTTCCGGACCTCGTCGAACGCCGAGGATGGCGCCGCTCCCGCAGATGGTTGACCATTCCGGTGCGGACTCGATTGATCAGATCCCGGCTTCGACGCAGGCACCTCTTCGTCGATGACCCAGCAGGTTCCATCGAAGGTAGTCCCCCCGCAATAGGCGTTATCCGCCGCTTCCTCGCTCCTCTTCTGGTCTCTCTCCTGGCTCCTCTCCTCGGGCAGAGCGCCCTGGAGGATGGCCATGGCCTCGTGCAGCTTCCCAGCGCGGGTAAGCCGCGTCGCTGCTTCCATTCGTCGCGCGTCGATCATCGTCAATGTCCCTGTTCAGTGGATCCGGTCCGCCAGGGCCGCCTTGACCGCTGCGCTGGCATGCAGGGCGCCCAGCACGACCACGGACTCGATGGTGGCGCGGGCAAGCTCTGGTGATACGTCCTCAGCGATGCGAGCCAGCCCCAGCACCTGGATCTGCAGCACCTCGCCGGCGACCTGCAGGGCCTCGAGATCGCTGCGACTGAAGTCCTGCAGGCCCAGCACGAAGGCCTTGCGCGCCACGGTTTCCTTGACGACTTCGGCATGGGTGGCCAATTGATTGCGAATCGCGGTGCGAATCAGGTCGGTACGGTTGGAGTAGAACCCCTCCTGGACCAGCAGATCGATCTGCCCCAGGTCGACCACCCCGAGGTTGATGGTGATCTTCTCGCTGGAGTCGCCGGTCTTGCGGCGCAGCTCATGCACGCTCATGTGTGATACCTCGTTGGCCCAGGAGCGGAAACACCCCTCCCGTGACTCTTTTAACATCCTAATGGAATCCATATACCATCCATGTGGATGGTATAATAGGCCGACAGGAATAATAGTCAAGTCGCAAACAGCCGAAATCGGCCCGCCGGTGAGGGGGCGTTACGTCGAGCAACCTGAGTCGAGCAGCAGGAACGCAACGTCGTGTTAATCGTGTCTCGTGCCTGGCAGCGAAGCAGCGGCAGTCGCCCATGGCCACTTCTCCTGTAGGAGATCGCCGCCATTGGGGTGTGGGGGAAGTCGGCAAATTGCGCTGCGTTGACGATGCGAGGATCCGGCCGTCGCCTATGGCGAAGCTTTATGGCAAGGTCAGAAAGCTGATGGAACCCTTCTTCACGAGATTCGCATGCCATGGCAGCTCGACTCGGCCTACGCGGCAAATCGGTTGGCCTCCTCCTGCTGGCCTGCCTGCTGGCTCTGATTCCGGCGGGACTGATCGGCTGGAAGGCAGTCGTTGAGGTCCGCGATCATTTCGCCGGGGCCTATGCCGAGCAGTACACCCTGTTACAGATGCAGCGGGTGATCACGCCTGTGTCGCGGGAACTCGCTCTTTCCAGGCGCCTTGCCGACTCGATAGTGACCCGTGAATGGCTGCGCGCGCCGAATGACCCGGCGCGCCAGGAACGATTCCTCGCGGAGGCCGAGGGCTTCCGGCAGCACTTCGCCAGCCGCTCCTATTTCATCGTCGACCATGCCTCCGGTGACTACTATCTCGGGGACGGCCATGGGCGAAACGGTGCGGCACCACGCTACCGTCTGTCACCGGATGAGCCCGATGATGCCTGGTACTTCGACACCATGGACAGCACCTCCACCTACGACATCAACGTCAGTACCGACCAGGCCCGCGATCGGGCCATGGTCTGGATCAATGTCAAGGTGATGGACAACGGCACCCTGCTGGGCCTGACCGGAGGCGGCATCGACCTGCAGCAGTTCATCAGGCGCTTCCTTGGCAACACCCCGGCCGGCATGACGCCGATGCTGATCGCCTCCCGCGGCACCCTGCAGGTTCATCCCGACAAGGCGCGCCTGGCCCTCGGCTCGGGTCGTAACCCCGCGGAAGCCAACGACAGCCCGAAGATTCAGGCGCTGGTCGCCGAGGCCGACCGCGAACCACTGCGCCGCGCCATGCAAGACGCCATGCGCCGCCCCGGAAACGTGGTGGCCCTGGAGGCCGAACTGGAGGGAGCGCCGCGACTGCTGAGCGTGGGCTACCTGCCGGAGCTGCAGTGGCTGCTGGTCACCGCCCTGGACCTGCAAGCCGCCCCGCTTCTCGAGCGCCGATGGTTCTGGCCCATGGTGGTCGCCTTTGGCCTGCTGCTGGCGCTGCTAACGGCCAGCTTCGCCTACAGCACCCACCGACTGATTCTTACCCCGCTGCAGCGGCTGAAACTCTCCGCTCAGGCCATCGCCGAGGGCCACTACCACTACCGACTGCCCACTGAGCGCCGGGACGAGATCGGCGAGCTATCGCGGACCTTCTCGCACATGGCCCGTCAGGTGGAAGGCTATACCCGCAACCTGGAAAGTCAGGTCCGCCAGCGCACCCAGGCGCTGGAGGAGGCCCACACAAAGATCGTATCGGCCCACCGCCAGGTCGAGGCCTCCATCCAGTACGCCAGCATTATCCAGCAAGCGATCCTGCCCGACGAAACCCTCGATCAGCACCTCCGCCATCGCTACGGCGTCCTCTGGAAGCCTCGGGACGTGGTGGGCGGCGACTTCTATGTCTTTCGAGCCACCGAGCGCGGCTACCTGCTGGGCATCGTCGACTGCGCCGGCCACGGCGTGCCGGGGGCCCTGATGACCATGCTTGCCCGGGCCATCATTGACCATGCCCTCGCTCGGGAGGGCGCCGACGACCCGGCGGCCCTGCTGGGCAACATCGAGCGCGAGAGCCGCAAGCTGCTGCCCCAGGACCAGCTGCCCGCATCGATTGCCACCAGCATGGACATGGGCCTGGTGTGGGTCGACCCGACCGCCGGGACCCTGACCTATGCCGGTGCCAAGATCGATCTCCACGCCAGCGACGGCGAACAACTGGAGACCCTTGCCGGCCACCGGCGCGCCCTGGGCCATCGCCGACCGGCCCGCTACGAGAACCGAGTGGCACCGCTGCGC
>PWIZ01000368.1 GCA_003560175.1 Halomonas sp.
CCGCCGCCAAGGCCGACGAGCCCGCCGCCAAGTCCGATGCACCCGTCGCCAAGGCCGATGCGCCCGCCGCCAAGGCCGACGCGCCCGCCGCCAAGGCCGACGAGCCCGCCGCCAAGGCCGATGCACCCGTCGCCAAGGCCGACGCGCCCGCCCCCAAGGCCAAGGCCGAGCCCGTCGCCACGCGTCGCCGGACTCCGTCCAACCGTCGCAAGCCGGATGGTAACAAGCGCTGATCTAGACCTGGCGCACTCCCTCCCAGCGCCCCTGCCACCTCGGTGGCAGGGGCGCTGTCATTGACGGGGCTTGCTCTCTCCCGAGAGTGCAGTCTAGGGTCAGAAGGCGCCAACCCGGGGCGCCCACTGGCGCGATGCAAAGCGCTGGGTTAGGGTAGGCGCAATTTTTCGCCCGCCGTATCAGGGCGGTATAGCATTGTCAGGCGAGGGCTCGCAGTCCCCGCCGTGCACTTTCAGTGGAGCACTATGGGAAAGTCACTGGTCATCGTCGAGTCGCCGGCCAAGGCAAAGACGATCAACAAGTATCTCGGCAGCGACTTCATCGTGAAGTCCAGCGTGGGTCATATCCGTGACCTGCCGACCAGCGGCTCGGGCAAGGCGGCCTCGGATCCCAAGGAGCGCGCGCGCCAGGCCGCATTGACCCGCAAGATGTCGCCGGACGAGAAGGTCGAGTACAAGAAGCGCAAGTCTCGGGAACAGCTGATCCGGCGCATGGGCATCGACCCCGAGCACGGCTGGGAGGCCCACTACGAGATCCTGCCGGGCAAGGAGAAGGTGGTCGCCGAACTCCAGAAGCTGGCCGAGAAGGCCGACACCGTCTATCTCGCCACCGATCTCGACCGCGAGGGGGAAGCCATCGCCTGGCACCTTCGCGAGACCATCGGCGGCGACGACGCACGCTACAAGCGCGTCGTCTTCAACGAGATCACCAAGAACGCCATCCAGGAAGCCTTCCAGGACCCCGGTACGCTGAACATCCCCCGGGTCGAGGCCCAGCAGGCGCGACGCTTCCTGGACCGGGTGGTGGGCTTCATGCTCTCGCCGCTGTTGTGGGCCAAGGTCGCCCGGGGCCTCTCGGCCGGGCGGGTGCAGTCGGTGGCCATGCGCCTGATCGTCGAGCGCGAGCGCGAGATTCGCGCCTTCGTGCCCGAGGAGTTCTGGGACGTCCACGCCGACCTGATTCCGCAGTCCGACGGGGCAGACGGTGAGGCGGTGCGCTTCGAACTGGTGCGCCAGAACGGCAAGGCCTTCCGGCCCACCTCCGAGGCCGAGACCCTGGAACGCATCGCCGCGCTGCGCGAGGCGTCCCTGGCCATCACCTCGCGGGAAGACAAGCCGACCAGCTCCAAGCCCAATGCCCCCTTCATCACCTCGACGCTGCAGCAGGCCGCCAGCGGCCGGCTGGGCTACTCGGTGAAGAAGACCATGACCCTGGCCCAGCGCCTCTACGAGGCGGGCTACATTACCTACATGCGGACCGACTCCACCAACCTCTCCAAGGACGCGGTGGAGAGCGTGCGCGAGTTCATCGGCGAGGAGTTTGGCCCGCGCTACCTGCCCGAGGCCCCCAATCGCTACTCCAGCAAGGAGGGCGCCCAGGAAGCCCACGAGGCGATTCGCCCGTCTGACGTCGGTCGGCGCGCCACCGACCTGGCCGGCATGGAACGCGACGCCGAGCGTCTCTACGAGCTGATCTGGCGCCAGTTCGTGGCCTGTCAGATGACCCCGGCCCAGTACCTCTCCAGCACCCTGACCGTGGAGGTCCAGGGCTTCGAGCTCAGGGCCAAGGGCCGCGTGCTCAAGTTCGACGGCTACACCCGGGTGATGAAGCCGGCCGGCAAGAACGAGGACCAGACGCTGCCGGACCTGGCCGAGGGCACGCCCATGGCCCTGGGCTCCCTGGACCCGCTGCAGCACTTCACCAAGCCGTCGGCACGCTATACCGAGGCGAGCCTGGTCAAGGAGCTGGAGAAGCGCGGCATCGGCCGCCCCTCCACCTACGCGGCGATCATCTCCACCATCCAGGATCGCGGCTACGTCAAGCTGGAGAACCGGCGCTTCTATGCCGAGAAGCTTGGCGATATCGTCACCGAGCGCCTCAAGGAGTCCTTCCCCGATCTGATGGACTACTCCTTCACCGCGCGCATGGAGGATGGTCTCGATGAAGTGGCCGAGGGCGAGCGCAACTGGCGCGCGCTGCTCGATGCCTTCTACGCCGAGTTCAAGAAGGAGCTCGAGGAGGCCGAGAGCGAATCCGGCATGCGCCCCAACCAGCCGGTGCCCACCGGCATCGACTGCCCCACCTGCGGGCGCAAGATGCAGATCCGTACCGCCTCCACCGGGGTCTTCCTGGGCTGTTCCGGCTACAACCTGCCGCCCAAGGAGCGCTGCAAGACCACCATCGACCTGCTCCCCGGCGAGGAGGCGGTGGCCGCCGATGCCGACGAGGAGGCCGAGACCGATGCCCTGCGCGCCAAGCACCGCTGCCCCAAGTGCGGCACCGCCATGGACAGCTATCTGATCGATGAGACGCGCAAGCTCCATATCTGCGGCAACAGCCCGGACTGCGACGGCCATGAGATCGAGCAGGGCAAGTTCCGCATCAAGGGCTATGACGGCCCGACCATCGAGTGCGACAAGTGCGGCTCGGAGATGCAGCTCAAGTCCGGTCGTTTCGGCAAGTACTTCGGCTGCACCAACAGCGAGTGCAAGAACACCCGCAAGCTGTTGCGCAGTGGCGAGGTGGCGCCGCCCAAGATGGATCCCATCGACATGCCGGAGCTCGAGTGCCAGAAGGTCGATGACCACTATGTGTTGCGCGACGGGGCCAGCGGCCTGTTCCTGGCCGCCAGCAAGTTCCCCAAGAACCGCGAGACCCGCCCGCCGCTGGTCAAGGAGCTCAAGGCCCACGCCGAGGAGCTCCCCGAGAAGTACCACTACCTGCTCGACGCCCCCAGCGAGGATCCGGACGGCCGCCCGACCCAGATCCGCTTTTCGCGCAAGGCCAAGGAGCAGTTCGTGATGACCGACGAGGAGGGCAAGGCCACCGGCTGGAAGGCCACCTTCGACGGCAGCCGCTGGCAGGTGGAGGACAAGCGCAAGTGACGCCGAGATCCCGTACCAATCAGCTGCTCTATCAGGCCGAGCTCTTGCTCGAGACATCGAGTGGCAGCGATGAGCCCGCTGAGGCGCGGCGCATGGCGACGGAGGAGGGCGCCCTGGCGCTTTTCGAGCTGGCGCTTCAGTCGCTGCTGCGCGAGGTCACCGAGCACGCTCGGCTCGAGCGTCATGACTGGCGTGAGCTGCTGGGCGCCGAGGGCGCCGGCATCGCCGAGCTGCATCGCCTGCGGGAGCTGGCCGCCCAGCCCGACAGCTGGTTGGCCTGGTTGGTTGACAGGCTCGAGGCGCTGCACTCAAGCGATGGCGCGG
The DNA here is from genome assembly GCA_003560175.1 of Halomonas sp. GTDB lineage: Bacteria > Pseudomonadota > Gammaproteobacteria > Pseudomonadales > Halomonadaceae > Halomonas. Next base: position 3,444 of record PWIZ01000368.1, read on the forward strand.
CGCGGCGCATCAGCGGCGCCGCCCGCGGGCTGATCGCCGTGGGCAGCGCCGCGGCGCTGGGCGAAGAGCTGCGCTGGTGCCTCGCCGAGGCTAAGGCCGAGCTCGCCGCCCTGCGTGAAACCAGCCAGGAGTGGTAGGGCACCTGGCAACTTTCAAACAGTTGTTTATACTCGGTGCCATTTCTCACCTACCGGCCGACCGCCATGAACGTCACCGCATGGAAGTGCTTGTGCCTATGTCTTCTGCGCGCGCCACTCCTGACCCTGCTGCTGGCCCCGGCCGCCATTCAGGCGGCCGATCTCGCCCTTGACCCGCATCTGCTGCCGGGCGGCGAAACCGACCTGCCCGCCCTGCGCCGTGAGCTCGAACGGCTTTCCGCTGGGCGGTCGACGGTGGGGGTCACATCGGCTCAGCCCGGTGCCGGCGTTCACCTCCCCGGGCTGAACACCCTGGAAACGCCCGAGTTTCTCACCCTGACGGATCCCTTCGGCCTCGCGCCGCTGGACGGTGCCTCCCGGGTGCTGCTCATCGGTCCCTCCCGGACGGTCGACGTCGCCGCCGAGGCCCTGGCCGATCGGGCCCGTAGCCGCGGCATCACGCTGGTCCCTCTGGCAGCCACCCCCTTGCACGCCCTCTCCGATGCTGCTCTCCACGACGCCGATGCCGCCCTGGTGCTGGCCCTGCCCGAGCTCGATGCCGCCGCCCAGCGCCGGCTCTTCGCCAGCTTGACCGATGCCGGCGTGCCCAGCGTAGCGCTCACCGACGCCCGCCAGGTGGAGCGTGGCGCCCTGTTGTCCTCTCATGGGGCCCTGGATAGCGACGCCTGGCTGCGCCGTCTGGCGCTGCGCCTGGATGATCTCGCCAGCGGCCGTACCCCCGAACCCCTCGACGCGCGCCCCGGCCTGGGTCGGGCCTGGCTCAACCTCGAAACGGCCGCCAGGCTCGACTGGTCGCCGAGTTTTGCCCTGCTCAGCCGCTCGCGCCTGGTGGGCGAAGCCGCCGCGCCCATGGGCAGCAGGCTGAGCCTGGATCGGGCGGTGGCCCTGGCGCTCGTCGACAACCTGGGCCTGGCCGCCGCGCGCCAGGACGTCGACGTGGAGGCCTTCGACCGGGACCTGGCGGCCTCGCGATATCGTCCCAACCTCTATCTGGAGGCGACCGGTCGGCAGATCGACGAAACTCGCGCCCGCGCGGCCCTGGGCCAGGAGCCGGAGCGCCTGGCCAGTGGCGCCGTGGTGCTTGAACAACTGCTGTTCTCCGAGCCCGCCCTGGCCGCCATCGGCATCGCCGACAGCCTCGACCGCGCCCGGCGTGCCGAATTGGAAGTGGAGAGCCTGGACCTGGCCCTGGACGTCTCCCGCGAGTTTCTTGACCTGCTCAGGCTAGACGCCAGCCGTGCGGTGCTCGAGGCCGACCTCGCACTGGCCCGGGCCCAGCGCGACAAGGCGGTACGCGGCGAAGCCGCCGGGGCCGTGGGTCGTGGCGAGGTGGCGCGCTTCGAGGCGGAGCTGGCCCAGGCCCGGGAGCGCCAGGAGCAGGTGGTGGCGGACCGCGAGCGGCTGGGAATCTCCGTCAATCGCCGGCTGGGTCGCGATCCGGCCACCCCGCTGGCGCCGCAAGAGCCGGACCTGGAATCTCCCGAGTGGCTGGGAGGGGACGACCGCTTCCGTGCGGTGCTCGACACCCCCGCGAGCCTGGCCGCCTGGCAGGAGCGGCTGGTCGCCACCGCCCTGCGTGACTCCGCCGAGCTTGCCGCACTCGGCGAGCTGCGCCGCGCCGTCCAGCGTGAACTCACCTCGCGCCGACGGGCCTTCTGGCTGCCCGAGGTGGGCCTTGAGGCCCGCTATACCAGCGAGGTCTCCCGGGGCGGGGAGGGCGATCGGGCGCCCTGGGAGTCCTCGAACCCGCTGGTTCAGGCCGGCGCCGGGGCCCTGGAGGGCGCGGGGGGATCGCTGCCCGAGACCGGTGGCGACCAGTGGAGCCTCGGCGTCTCGGCGCGGCTGCCGCTCTATGCCGGCGGGCGGCGCAGCATCGAGCGTGACCGGGCCGCGGCGCGCCTGGAGCAGGTGGCGCTGGAGGACGCCGACGCGCGTCTCGGGCTGGAGGCCCGCCTGCGTGCGGCCAGCGTCGAGCTGGTGGCCGCCTGGCGGCGTATCTCGCTGCGTGAGGAGGCCCAGGGCCACGCCGAGGAGGCGCTGACGCTCGCCGAGGTGGCCTGGCGGGAGGGGGCGCTCCCCCAGGTGGCGCTGATCGACACCCGCACCAGCGCCCGCCAGGCGGGGCTGGCCGCCGCCGAGGCGCGCTGGCAGGCGCTGCAGGCGCTGGTGCACCTGCAGCGGGCCCTGGGCATGACGCCGGGCCCCATGGCGACCGAAGCCCGAGACCGGCTGCTGACGGGGGCCGCGACGATGGAACTCAGAGGAGAGGGGCGATGATCAATCGGGGAGCCTTGCTGGCGGCGCTGCCGGTGCTGGTGCTAATGCTGGTACTGGCCGGCTGCGCCGACGAGCCGGTGGAGGAGGCGCCGCTGCGCCCGGTGCGCACCCTCACCGTGGAGGCCAGCGGGGCGGCGGCCGAGCGCCAGCTGCCGGGCCGCCTGGAGGCCGCCGCCAACCGACGCCTCAGCTTCCGGGTGGCAGGTCAACTCGCCTCCCATGAAGTGGCCGTGGGTGACACCGTGGAGGCCGGCCAGCGGCTGGCCAGCCTCGAGGCCACCGACCTGCGTCTGCAGCGCGATCGCGCCGCCTCGGCCCTGGCCGGCGCCCAGGCGGCGGCGGCCAACGCCGAGGCCCAGTGGCAGCGCGCCCGCCGCCTCTATGAGGCCGGCAGCGCCCCGGCCCAGGACCTGGATGCCGCCCGGGCCCAGGTCGAGGCGGCCCGCGCCCAGCGCGACGGCGCCCGTGACGCTCGGGCTCTGGCCGAAAGGCAGCTGGAGTTTGCTAGCCTGGAAGCGCCCGGCGACTGCCGGGTCGCCAGTCGCCTGGTGGAGGCCAGCGAGAACGTCGGCGCCGGCCAGCCGGTGCTGGTGCTGGCCTGCGGCGATGATCTGGAGGTGCGCGCCGCCCTCTCCGAAGACCTGCTGGGGGAGCTGGTGGCCGGCGCGCCGGTACGGGTACGCCTGCCCCTGGCGGATCTCAGCCTGGCCGGGGAGGTCACCGAGATCGGCCTGCCGGTGGATCCCCGTCAGGCCACCTGGCCCCTGCGCGTGGGGCTGCGCGGGCTCTCCGTCGCGCAGCGGGCGCGGCTGCGCCCCGGCATGGCGGCGGAGCTCACGCTGCCCCTGGGCGGTCCGGGGAGTGGCCTCTGGGTGCCCATGGTAGCGGTGCAGCAGGATATCCATGGTCACTATCTCTTCGTCGCCGAGCCCGATGAGCTCGACGCGCCGGAGGGCAGCGGTGCCAACAACGGTCGCCAGGCGACGGTGCGCCGCCATGACGTGACCCTGGGCGGGCGCCACGGCGAGCGCCTGGAGATAGTGGCCGGCCTCGCGCCCGGTGAGCAGCTGATCGTCGCCGGCATGAGCCGGCTGCACGACGGCATGCGGGTGCGACTGCTGGACGATCATCGAGACAGTGGGGAGGCCTCGCCGTGACCCTGACCGAGGCCGCGCTGCGCTACAACCGCGTCACCATCGCCGGCCTGCTGGTGGTGCTGCTGGGCGCGGTGATCAGCTACCTCTCCATCTCCCGGGCCGAGGATCCGGCGGTCACCGTGCG
>PWIZ01000057.1 GCA_003560175.1 Halomonas sp.
AGCAATTGACGATTGAGAAGTAAAAGCTGCCGGACTATCGACATTTGTTAAAAATCTTATAAAAGGACTGTCTGGGTCAGTTGCGGTTTGATAAATAAGATTTCTTCGAGCCGGATTGTCAACGCTTCCTCGTTGAACGACAACATCACCAAGGTTAACATCGTTGATTGTTCCTTGAATAAACGTCAAATATAATTCGCTTTCAAATTTTCCATCACAAAGCGCAACAACATTACTTATAAATGCACCATCAACATCAATATTTCGAATCCATAATATATCTCCAAACGCAAAATTACTATCGTTTCGATCATTAGGATCTTCAAGAATAAGATAAGGATCTCCTACGGAAGGAATTACGATTTCTGCAACTTTTCCTCTTGCCGCGGAAAGCATAATACTTCCACCCACTGCATTTAACTGGTCAATAATTAATTCTTGTGCTCTTAATGAACCTCGAAGTATCATATTTTCGAGTGTTAAATCGCCTGCCTGAGTTAAATTCCATCCTTCTGAGAAATAACCACTACCCGTCCATTCCCTTGACTGTAAATCTTTTACATTTAGTAATCCGGTGGATAAACTTCCTTCAAGTATCGGATCATTTCCTTCACCTGATTGAATTATTAATTGATTTGATGTTGTATTACCTTTTCCTGCTTGATATCCAATCATTACTGACCCGTTACCCGTATTTCCTTCACCTGCAAATGCTCCTATATACGTTGATGTTTCAGCATTGCTTCCACTTCCAGCTTCGAAGCCGATTGCTGTCCCGTATAAGGCATCAGATTGCCTCATAGCATTCACGCCTACACCAGTCAATCCAAATCCAGCGGCTTCCCTTCCAGCTGCATATCCCATTAAAGTTGAGTGCCCAGCTGTTGTTTCTTCACCAGCAGCAACGCCAACGTGAGTTGCGAACCCGATTGTCCCACTCATTCCTAAGCTAGCACCTGGGCCAACTGACACATTATTATATTCACTTCCACCATCAGGTATTGATATGTCAATTACAGTCTGGTTGTCTTTTCTGTAACGGCTTGTTTCACTTATATTCACGTTGTTCAGCATCTCTATATTAGCTGTATTTGAGCTAATCGGCACATTGAGCTGTATTCCACCACTTCCTATTACTTCATCTGGTGGTAAAATTCTGTAAATTTCTCTATACATCCCTGGCGTTTCATATGAAAATATATACGGATGCCATTCACCTTCACCGAACTTCAAGACATTCACACCATATCGTTGTCCAAAATGGTCACTCAAGCTATAATAGTCAACGTTTTCGCTATTATCACCATCCCATCTACGGGTCAGCGCAAGGGTAGATTCTCCAACTGAACCGGAGTTTTCTTGATCTTTTCCACGAAGTTCCATTACTGCACGAGTATTATCCTCATGCACTATATACATCAACTCAAACGGCCCATCTTCGAACTGATCAGTCCAAGGTTGGTTCATTGAGTAAAAGTTCCAGTTGCCAAAAATTACTTCGCCTGAGCGCTGAGGTGGAATGGATCCGCTTGGAGAAGCTTCCATTATAATACTTCCAGAGAAGACCTGATTTTCAGTAAAGACATTTATTTTGTCTGTAAGAGCTACTTCATCTGGCAGAGACCCTGACAAGTCAGCAAGCAAATCACCTACTGCTATTCTTCGTGTCGTTCCATCATCCCATACCAATAACGAGTTCGCATCATCACGGACTAGTTTCGCTGGAAAATCTATAATTCGCTTATTCGTTGCCATATGTTAAATCGCCTCTGCTAATCTTAAATTTGTCACCTGCTTTATATATACGCCCTTCTTGCTTCGGGTCTTCATCTGGCAAGACGAACTCAATATGTCCAAGCATGTGCTCTGCTATAAATATGGCAAAGTCATACGCATTAGTTTGTTTCATCTCACCATCAACCCAAAGCATCAGTTTGTCATCTGGCTTAATGTTCTTATACTTTTTAAAATCTATTATTCTTTTTTGTCCAGTTTTCATTTCTTATGCTATTAAAAAGTTGCCGTGTTCATCTACTATATTGTTACCAAATTCATCCACTATAAATGTCACACCTATTGCCCAAAAGATTTGATCAGGTTGTGCAAAAAGCAAGTCATATGTTGGTTCCGCTGGACTATCTCCAAGCACGTGACTGACAAACGGGTATTCTGTTACTTTGAGTTGTTTTGTTATTGTCTGTTTAAATATATATTTTGCTTGTCCTTCTACATATCTTGGAGTTTGTTGCATCGTCCATTCTATTGCGGGTGCTACACCGTTGAAGAGGCATATACGGAGTTCACTATCGAATGGTTTAAAGGTTCTTCCATTATCGTCACTTTCCGTAATAATTGGAACAATTTTTTCATTATTATTTCCACTATATACGAACTGTGTATTAAACAATCTGTAATTTTCATTAGCAGTTGCGTTAGTCACTTCTCTATCCAACTGCATTCTCCAAGGACTGAGCATATCAACTATTTCATATTCTTCATTATTTATACGAACTGTTCTCCCTATATATGCCCTGTCAAAGCGAGGCAAGTCACTTGGTTCTTCTCTATAATTTGCCACACTACCAAAATGTAATTGTTCGCTTCCTGCACCACCCCTCAATCCTTGTACTTGCATTACATCAGGAAAATCTTCATCAACCTCTATACGAAATTCTCCTTCCTGGGGTCTCCTAGCATACTGTACAGGGATGATTGTCCCAAAAGGAAGCTCAAGAACGTCCTTAATCTCCGTTGAGAACTCATATCCCGTTTCTATCCTATACTCACCATATTCTTTATCCCATCTGCGTTTATAGAGGTTCAAAAACCAATCATCATCATCGTGCTTATACTTAAATTGGAGTATGCGGACAAGTCCATCTTTTAATGTTTCGTTATTCACGGTACGGTTATTGTCAAGCTTTTCAGTCCAATCAACGGTTGTTGGGTCAGCATAAAATTCATCACGAGTCACAATGTTCATATGCCGTGGTATTTCAGGGTCTGGTATCATAAATAAGTTAAATAGCTTCAATATACCAAGCACAAAGTCACGTTGCTTCACTTCTTGTGCTATTACTTGCTGAGGTTTCAGGTCTGATCCTTCTATTGTTTCAGGTTCGTATATACTAATACCGAGTGTGCTTCTCCATTGGAGCTGTATCATTCCGCTGTGGTTTAACCCGGTGCTAAGTATGATGAACGGCGTTGATGGAGAAGTAAAATATAATTGTTCAAATTGAATTTTCACCTTGTCACCAGCATTCAAGCTTACTCTGTCAAATATACCATCAAACTCCCAAGGTAGTATCAGTATATCAAAAGTACCGTCACCAGCGGATGTTTTAACATATGCACCCGCATCTATTGTATGATTGTCTGACATTATTTCTGTATCATTGACAATCAAAGACACTTTAACAGTCACTTCTTCATTTTGAGCTTCAATTGCTTCAGGTGTCGGGTATGTATCGGGTTCGAATCTGACAAGTACCGGAGCATTATAAGAAAAGTCATAATTAGCGTTTTCAGGAGCTGTATATTCCCGTGTTGTTTCATCAAAAAGAGTATCTTTATCTTCGAGTATACTATTATAAGGCAAGTATGGAGTTTCATCACTGACATTAAATGCAATATTAGTTACTTCCACTGGGTCATATTCAGTCAGTTGTAAAAAGTCTTCTCTGTTATATGGAAGTATTAATCTATCCCAAATATCAGTACCCATAAAAGAACCGCTATACGTAAATCCTGCTTCATCAAATATACTGTCCCAGTAGTATTTTGCAAAGACAGCTGGCTTCAAGGTTTGCATTGGAGCGCTTTCCATTTTCGTATTTGCAAATCCATAATCAATAACTGGATATACGTATGCTTCACTTCCTGACCAACTTGCTGCTATATTTTCCAACGTATATTGGTGTTCTAATCCACTTCCAATTATGTCAGTCAGTTCTTTGTCTGCTATATTGCTTATTATATTACTGAGTTCGCTGTATAAGACAATTTTATATGTTATTTTTTCATCTTGCTTTTCCACGCTAGTCAGTTGCACTATCCCTGACATCAAGTTCACACCTTCGTGTATAAGCATATAATTTGCTTTCTTCTTTCGGTTAAATGTCACTCCAACGTTCGTGCTTCCATTCAACTGACTTCTGTTTATATTGTATAAATGTCCAAAGAGTTTGTTATTGTGCTTAGTCCCTGGAACATCTATCGTTTTTGTAAAGGAGTTTCTTCGTTTTTCAGGAGTTTTAATGTCAGCCACTGCAAATGTTATAGGCATGGAAGCATCATCCATTAAATCTACTTTCGTTCCTTCAATATATAATTCAGTTCTCATTAGCTTCTTTGTCTTGTATTCGGTTCAGTCACTTTCACATCAACTCGTATGCTTATTACTCCATCTTTTCCGTGCTTTATCTCAAAATCATTGGAGTTGAGCACTACTGGCTGTATTCCAAGCTTAGTACTTTCCATCCATACCAACGGAGAACTCATTAAATCTTTTACGGTTTCTTGTTGGTCTTCACGCACCCATCCGCTATTTAATCTGTAATTTGTTTCATAAGTAGAGTTATATACACGTTCTCCGTGCAATTGAGCATCCCAATCTACTGTACCATCAATATTTATCCTAGGTTGAGTTCGCTTATACGTTTCACGCCTTACGTTGTAACGCTCATCAGTTCTTCCGTTAAAAGAGAAGCTATCTATTCCGCCCCATCGGTTTAAGTAGTATAAGCTATAAAGTTCCCAGCGTGCGCAAGGAAGTCTGCGGAAGCTGACCCATTCACTAGTCGGGTTTCCAACGTTATTCACTGACCTTACAGAGTAATTTATCAACGGATCAGGGTATGCTGTATTATCATCCAACCACGGACCATCCACACGGAATGCCACCATTTTACCATCTGTATTATTGCGGAGTCCGCTTGGCAAGTCTATAAATATTTCTTCTTGACTTGTATCATCATCACGTATCTCCAAAAAGCGTATGCGGTTGTGGTCATTCGTTAAATAAGTCAGCCATTGCTTAGTGTCACCTGCTGTTTCAATTTCCCTACGCACAGTCAACGGGTATTTTCCGGTTGCAGAACCGCTTATTAAATAAGGATGGGATCCGTTTTGCAGCTCCGTATACTCCTTATACGTTGGTGATGCGTTAAAATATATACGTGTATTGTTGGTGTTGTTCAGTATTTGGACAAATTCACCATTGGAGTCCACATATTCCCAACCGAACCTTGCTTCAAGCGAAGACCAGCTAGATTCAGTTGAGAAGACACCATTATCAAAAGAATGTTGAACTTCCATTTCACTTTGAGCAACTCCGCTTATATCGAACTTTCCCCATCCAGCTATCGGGTTTGGCACAGACTTGAGTCTGCCAAGTTGTGTTCCACCGCTGTATATGTCAGCAACGTAGCGGAAGCTGTCTTCTCCGGTCAGTGAAGAACTCACAATATATATATTTGGGTTATATACAGGAGAATAATTTATTGGTGTATTTGTTATTGTTATGCTCATTTTGTTTATTTGCTTTGTCTATAAATATGGTTATTATTTACGTATTCCGCGATTGGTTTTTCGTTTAAGCTTATCGTATTCACGTTTCATACGTTCGCTGTCTGCTTTTAAGTAACTTAAAGTGTTGCAAAACTCAATAGCTCGCAGTTCCATCACTTCTTCCCATTTAATGTTGCGCAATTTTGTTATTGCGCTTATACTGACAAACCATCCCCACTGATCCATAAATGTGTCATCAGTCTTTTCATCAGTTTCATCTATTACATCACCTTCGCTTTCACTAGCGGAGAAGAGGCCGGGGTATTGTCTTGTAAAGAGTTTAAAATTTCCAAAAAAAAACTGCCAAGCTTGAGAGCTTGAGAAGCTGGATAGTTGTTCCATAGTTCTTCAGCTTCTTTCATTATATCACGTTCTTTTTCTTCCACTAGCTTTCTTCTACCATACCACGTTCGCTTTACTGTAAATGGAGTCAGTATAATGCTCATTAGGATATGTAGCTTTTCCAAGTATGCGTCACGCTCCTTAAAGATTTCTATTATGTCTATTATTTGTCCAGCTTTCATTTCTTCCACAGCAGTGGTCAGCTTCCATATACGTCCATTTATTTGAACTTCATCAAGGAACTCACCTGTATCAACTGGGTTAGTCACTTGTCCCATCAGCCCTTCAGTCCAAACAAGAAGCTGGTTCAGTGTTCCCATTTTAAGTTCTCTGAGTTCATCCTTTGGCATATCAGTTAAAACAGATAAGACATCTAATATGTCCGCATCTTTCATTCCAGCTAGCTGCTGATATTCCTTTATTGTCAATTCATTAAAATTGTCTTTGAGTTTAATATTTTTTTCTTTCATTGCCATAAGTTTGTTATTTTAGATATAGCCCATTTTGTTATTTCTTCTTGAAGCTCATCCATTATTTCATCTATTGGTAATGCTTCTAAGAACGGACTTGCTTCAATGCCTTCATTAGCTATTTTTCTTCCTATTAAGTAAGTCAAGCTTCTTTGCTGTTCAGCTAATGGTCTGTTGCTTCCTGTTATTGTCAGTCCTTTTCGTTCAACCCAAGCACGAATTGCATCCACCGGTGGAAATTTACCTGGTCTTCTTCCATCGTGGACATATTGAGCATATTCAGCCATTTGTATTGTAAGGGTTACAGTACCTACTTGGAATTGTATGGAGTCCATGAGCGTACCCGTATCAACCTTGTTTATTTTGTCCAAGTTTTGCTTGAGCAGATCAGTATGCTTCTGTCCCCACTTATGCAGAACCCTGCTTATTATATCTTTGAGTTTATTATTGTTCATTATCTATTATATATAAATATGGGTTTTGCTTCATTGTTCTGAACTATATTGGAATACATTATCACAAGCACCATATCCCTAACGTTATCTATATCACGTTCATCAAAGACACCGCGTTGTTCAAGCGTAAAGTATTTTGTCAGTCCTTGAACTTTTACCTTAAATACGTTATTTTTATAGTTGTCCCATTCTACATACACAAATTCTTGTTTCAGCCTTTTCATCACTGCACCCTTCCATGCTGAATTCCATTCGCCTGTTGTCATTTCTGTTTTATCTTTCA
>PWIZ01000162.1 GCA_003560175.1 Halomonas sp.
CAGGCGCCCCAACACCCGCGTCAGCAGCTGCCGGGGGTCGGCGAAGAAGGGCGTGCCATCGAACTCTTCCATGGTCATCAGCAGCTGGGCCTGATGGCCCCGGGCGACCCAAGGCACCGGCTTGAGGCTGCCGGGAATCGGCCGGCAGAGGCGGTCGCCATCGCCACTCTCCAGGCCAAGCCCGGTCGCTTCGATGGTGTGGCCGTTGATGTCCAGGGCGAAGACGGAGGCGGGCAGGGCGATACCGCCGGTGTAGGCCTTGGTCAGATTGTCCCGAGGGATGCGCTTGCCGCGTATCACGCCGTTGAGATCGCTGATCAGCAGGTCGACGCTGCTGATCTCCGGGTGGGCGTCGAGAAAGGCCCGGACATCGGCGGGAGCAGGCATGAGCGCACCTCTGGCGTTGTGATCGTTATGGTCCCTATCCTTATTGCGGCGCCATGTGTTGTCAAATAATTTACGCATTGGTCGAGCTGATGCCTGATTATCGCCACTTGGAAAGGGAGGGTGACGAGACTATGGTGAGTAAAACATAACACCGACCGATTCGCCGAGGAGCCCCATGATGACCACCCCAGAGTTGCAGCGACTCGACCGTGCCCACTATTTGCACCCTTTCACCGACTTCAAGTCGCTGGGCGAGGAGGGCAGCCGCATCATCGAGCGCGCCGAGGGGGTCTATATTCACGACTCCGATGGCAACCGCCTTCTCGACGGCATGGCGGGGCTGTGGTGCGTCAACCTGGGCTATGGGCGCGAGGAGCTGGTGGCCGCCGCCACTGAACAAATGCGCCAGCTGCCCTACTACAACAGCTTCTTCAAGACCACCCACCCGCCGGCGGTCAGGCTGGCCGAGAGGCTGTGCCGGCTGGCGCCCGCCCATCTCAACCACGTCTTCTTTACCGGCTCCGGCTCAGAGGCCAACGACACCGTGCTGCGCATGGTGCGCCGCTACTGGGCGCTGAAGGGCCGGCCCGACAAGCAGTGGGTGATCAGCCGAGAGAACGCCTACCACGGCTCCACCGTGGCCGGCGTGAGCCTCGGCGGCATGGCCCCTATGCACGCTCAGGGCGGACCCCTGGTGCCGAAGATCGCTCATGTGCGCCAGCCCTACTGGTTCGGAGAAGGGCGGTTCAAGGAAGGACGCCCGCAGCATCGTGATGCCTTCGGCCGTGACTGCGCCGCCGCCCTTGAGGCGAAGATTCTCGAGCTCGGCGAGGAGAACGTCGCGGCCTTTATTGCCGAGCCGGTGCAGGGTGCCGGCGGTGCCATCATCCCGCCGGAGAGCTACTGGCCGGCGGTGAAGGCGGTGCTCGAGAAGTACGACATCCTGCTGGTGGTGGACGAGGTAATCTGCGGCTTCGGCCGGCTGGGGGAGTGGTTCGGCAGCGTCCACTACGACCTTGCGCCCGACCTGATGCCTATCGCCAAGGGGCTCTCCTCGGGTTACCTGCCCATCGGTGGCGTACTGGTGGGCGACCGGGTCGCCGAAACTCTGATCGATGAGGGCGGTGAGTTCTTCCACGGCTTCACCTACTCGGGGCACCCGGTGTGTGCCGCGGTGGCGCTCAAAAACCTCGAGCTGCTGGAGGCGGAGGGGGTGGTGGATCGGGTGCGCAACGACCTGGGCCCCTACCTGGCCGGCCGCTGGAAGGCGCTCGAGGCACACCCGCTGGTGGGCGAGGCCCGCTCGCTGGGACTGATCGGCGCCCTGGAGCTGGTCGACCCCGCCAGCGGCGAGCGCTTCGACGAGTCCCTGGGTGTCGGCACCCTGTGCCGCGACCTCTGCTTCGCCGGCGGCCTGGTGATGCGTTCGGTGGGTGATACGATGATCATCTCGCCGCCGCTGGTGATCACCCGCGCCGAGATCGATGAGCTGATAGAGAAGGCCCAGGCAGCGCTGGATGACACCCTGGCTCGGCTGGGCGATCCGATAACCGACAATCAGGAGGAGAGCCTCTCATGAGCCGCTCCCATCCCCCCGAGACCCATGCCGACTGGCAAGCCCTGGCCGCCTCCCTGAGGTTCGAGAAAGGGCTCGAGACTCGCGCCTTCGTCGACGATGCCTTCGTCGCGGCGGTCGGTGGCGAGACCTTCACCACCATCAACCCGGCCACCGGCGAGACGCTGGCCGAGGTGGCCAGCTGCGATGTGGCCGATGCCGATCTCGCCGTGGGTCATGCCCGGTCGGCCTTCGAGACCGGCGAATGGTCGCGGCTGGCGCCGGGCAAGCGCAAGAAGGTGCTGCTGCGCCTGGCCGACCTGATGGAGGCCAACAGGCACGAATTGGCGCTACTCGACACCCTGGACATGGGCAAGACGGTGTCGAGCTCGCTGGGCGACATGGCGGGGGCCATCGCCTGCTTCCGCTATCAGGCGGAGTGCATCGACAAGCTCTACGGCGAGGTCGCCCCCACCGGCGAGGAGGCCCTGGCCCTGGTGCTGCGCGAGCCAATGGGCGTGGTGGCCTCCATCGTGCCCTGGAACTTCCCGCTGATGATGACCGCCTGGAAGGTCGCCCCGGCGCTGGCCGCCGGCAACAGCGTGATCCTCAAGCCTTCGGAGAAGTCGCCGCTCTCCGCGCTGCGCCTGGCGCAGCTGGCCCGGGAGGCGGGCTTGCCCCGCGGGGTCTTCCAGGTGCTGCCGGGCTTCGGCCACACCGTAGGCAAGGCCCTGGCGCTCTCCATGGGAGTGGACTGCCTGGCCTTCACCGGCTCCACCGCCACCGGCAAGCAGCTGATGCAGTACGCCGGCCAGTCCAACCTCAAGCGCCTCTACCTGGAGTGCGGCGGCAAGTCGCCCAATATCGTCTTCGCCGATTGCAAGGACCTGAACCGGGTCGCCAAGCACGCCGCCGCGGCGATCTTCCACAACCAGGGCGAGGTGTGCATCGCGGGCTCCCGGCTGCTGGTGGAGAATCCGATCCGCGAGGCCTTCATCGACAAGGTGGTCGAGGCGGCAAAGAGCATGCAGCCCGGCGACCCGCTGGACCCAGCCAGCTTCATGGGGGCCATCGTCGACGAGACGCAGTATCGTCGCATCCTGGGTTATATCGAGAAGGGCCGCGAGGAGGGTGCCCGGCTGCGCGCCGGCGGCGAGGCCATCGAAGGCCCAGGGCTGTTCATTCCGCCCACGGTGTTCGACGGGGTGACGCCGGAGATGGCCATCGGCCGCGAGGAGATCTTCGGCCCGGTGCTCTCGGTGTTTGGCTTCGACGACGAGGCAGAGGCCGTGGTGCTGGCCAACGACAGCGTCTATGGATTGGCTGCCGGCCTCTGGAGCCAGGATATCGATCGCATCATGCGGATGACTCGGCGGCTGCACTCCGGCCAGGTGTTCGTTAACAACTGGGCCGGCGGCGACCAGACCATGCCCTTCGGCGGGGTCAAGCAGTCCGGCAACGGGCGCGACAAGTCCCACCACTCCCTGGAGGAGTACTCCGAGCTCAAGGCGGTCTGGATGTCACTGGCCACCTGACCCAGCGGTTGCAGGCCAAACGACGAGGCCGGCGCCCAGGCGCCGGCCTCGCTGCATCAGTGTACGACATAAAATAATTGTACAGCTATTGCATAGCTTTTTGCCGTCGTGGGGAGTAGCCTGTCCTGACACTCACTCGACAGGGGCCATGGCCATGTTCGGACTCTTCAAGTCAGACCCGACCAAGAAGTTGCAGAAAGAGTATGAGCGAAAGCTGGAGCTGGCCATGCATGCGGCCCGCAACGGCGACATGCGTGCCAACGCCTCGCTCACCGAGGAAGCCGAGGCGCTGCGCGCCGAGATCGAGAAGCACAAGAAACAGTGACGCTGCGTAGCCTCAGAAAGCCCGAGCGGGAGTGGCGCAGCTGACCAGGCGGCAGGGGGCTTCGCCGAGATTGCGAAAGCGGTGGGGCACGTTGGTTTCGAAATAGTAGGCCTCGCCGGGTCCGAGCACCCGGCTTTCGGCCCCGATGGTGATCTCGATCTCCCCCTCCAGCACCACGCCGGCCTCCTCGCCCTGATGGGCGATCATCTCACGGCCGGTATCGGCACCGGGAGGGTATGTTTCGACCATGAAGGAGAGGGCGCGATCGCGGCGATCGGCGCCCACCAGCTTGTAGATGACGTCGCCGGAGCCCACATCGGCCAGGTCCTCGGCGGAGTAGAACACCCGGCGACCGCTCTCCAGGTCCATGGTGAAGAAGTCCCCGACGCTCATGGGGATGGCGTCGAGGACCTTCTTCAGCGAGCTGACGGAGGGGCTCACCTTGCCCTGCTCGATGAGCGACAGACTGGAGTGGGTGACGCCGCAGCGCTTGGCCAGCTCCCGTTGGGAGATGCCGCGCAGGGTGCGCAGGGCGCGCAGCCGCTCGCCCACGTCATCGGCCATGGTGCCTCCTCAGCACAGGGCGTCCAGCTTCTCCTTCAGCAGCGCATTGACCTGCTGGGGATTGGCGGTACCGCGTGAAGCCTTCATCGTCTGGCCCACGAAGTAGCCGATCATCTTGCCGCGCTTGTCGGGCTCGGCGTCGCGGTACTGGGCCACCTGGGCGGGGCTGTCGGCGATCACCTGGTCGATCATCGCCTCGATGGCGCCGCTGTCGGTGACCTGCTTGAGTCCCTTGGCCTCGATCACCTCGTCGGCACTCTTCCCCTGGCCGTTCCACAGCGCCTGAAACACCTGCTTGGCGGCCTTGCCGTTGATGGTGTCGTCCATCACCCGGGCCACCAGCTCGCCGAGCTGGCGGGCCGAGACCGGGCTGTCGGAGATCGGCAGCCCCTCGCGGTTGAGCGCACCGGCGAGCTCACCCATCACCCAGTTGGCGGCGAGCTTGGCGTCGCCGCAAGTGTCCTTGGTCTCCTCGAAGAACTCGGCCATCTCGCGGGTCGCCGAGAGCACGCCCGCGTCGTAGGCGGAGAGGCCGAGCTCGGCCTGGAAACGGGCACGCTTCTCGTCCGGCAGCTCTGGCAGCGCCTCGCGCAGGTGATCCACGTAGGCCTGGTCGAGCACCACGGGCAGCAGGTCCGGGCAGGGGAAGTAGCGGTAGTCGTTGGCCTCCTCCTTGGTGCGCATGCTGCGGGTCTCATCGCGATCGGGATCGAACAGGCGGGTCTCCTGCACCACCTTGCCGCCATCCTCCAGCAGCTCGACCTGGCGCTCCACCTCGTATTCGATGGCGCGCTCCACGAAGCGGAAGGAGTTGACGTTCTTGACCTCGGCGCGGGTGCCGTATTCGGCCTGGCCCACCGGGCGCACCGAGACGTTGACGTCGCAGCGCATGGAACCCTCGGCCATATTGCCGTCGGAGATACCCAGGTAGGTGACGATGGCGTGGATCGCCTTGAGGTAGGCGGCGGCCTCTCTGGCCGAGCGCATGTCCGGCTCGGAGACGATCTCCAGCAGCGGCGTGCCGGCTCGGTTGAGGTCGATGCCGGTCATGCCGTGGAAGTCTTCGTGCAGCGACTTGCCGGCGTCCTCCTCCAGGTGAGCGTGGTGCACCCGGACCCGTCGGGTGGTGCCATCATCGAGGCTGATCTCCACTTCGCCGGCGCCGACGATGGGGTGATACATCTGACTGGTCTGGTAGCCCTTGGGCAAGTCCGGGTAGAAGTAGTTCTTGCGGTCGAACACCGAGACCTCGGGGATCTCGGCGTGAATCGCCAGGCCGAACTGCACGGCCATGGCCACCGCCTGCTCGTTGAGCACCGGCAGCACTCCGGGCATCCCCAGGTCCACGGCGCAGGCCTGGGTGTTGGGCGCGGCACCGAAGGCGGTGGAGGCCCCAGAGAAGATCTTGGACTGGGTGGCAAGCTGGACGTGCACCTCCAGCCCGATCACGGTTTCCCATTGCATCAGGTGATCTCCTCGGCAAGCGCGGGACGACGCAGGTGCCAGTCGGTGGCCTGCTGGAACTGGTGGGCGACGTTGAGCAGCCGCGTCTCGGCGAAGTGGGTGCCCAGTATCTGTAGGCCCACGGGGCGGCGGCCCACGAAGCCTGCCGGCACGCTGATGCCGGGGATGCCGGCCAGATTCACCGCGATGGTGTAGATGTCCTGCAGGTACATGGAGACCGGGTCCTTGTTGGCGCCCAGGTCGAAGGCCGGAGTGGGGGAGGCCGGGCCCATCAGTACATCCACCTCCTCGAAAGCGTCGAGGAAGTCCTGGCGGATCAGCCGGCGCACTTGTTGCGCCTTAGTGTAGTAGGCATCGAAGAAGCCCTCGGAGAGGGTGTGGGTGCCGATCAGAATGCGCCGCTGGACCTCCTCGCCGAAACCCTCGGCGCGGGAGCGCTTGTAGAGGTCGATCAGGTCGCTGGGGGCCTGGCAACGGTGGCCGAAGCGAACGCCGTCGTAGCGCGACAGGTTCGAGGAAGCCTCCGCCGGGGCGATGACGTAGTAGGCCGGGATGGCGTAGTGGGTGTGGGGCAGACTCACCTCACGCACCGTGGCGCCCAGGGACTCATAGACCTTGACCGCCTCGCGCACCGCGGCCTCCACCTGGGGGTCCAGGCCGTCGCCGAAGTACTCCCGGGGCAGACCGATCTTGAGGCCGGAGAGCGGGGCGTTGAGCTCCTCGGTATAGTCCGGCACTCCTCGGGCCACGCTGGTGGAGTCGCGGGGGTCGGGGCCGGCGATGGCGTTGAGCAGCAGGGCGCAGTCCCTGGCGGTACGCGCCATGGGGCCAGCCTGGTCGAGGCTGGAGGCGTAGGCGATGATGCCGTAGCGTGACACCCGGCCGTAGGTGGGCTTGAGGCCGGTGATGCCGCAGAAGGCGGCCGGCTGGCGGATCGAGCCGCCGGTGTCGGTGCCGAGCGCCGCGGGAGCGAGGCCCGCGGCCACGGCGGCGGCGCTGCCGCCGGAGGAACCGCCGGGTACCGCCGCGGCGTCCCAGGGGTTGGTGACCGGGCCGAAGGCGCTGTTCTCGTTGGACGAGCCCATGGCGAACTCGTCCATATTGGTCTTGCCGAGGCTGACCATACCCGCCGCCTTGAGCTTCTCCACTACGGTGGCGTCGTAGGGGGAGACGAAGTTGCCGAGCATCTTCGACCCGGCGGTGGTCAA
>PWIZ01000114.1 GCA_003560175.1 Halomonas sp.
AAGGCCGACGTGAAAGCCGAAGCCCCCAAGGCCGAAGCGAAGCCCGAGGCCCCGAAGGCCGACGTGAAAGCCGAAGCCCCCAAGGCCGAAGCGAAGCCCGAAGCCCCCAAGGCCGAGGTGAAAGCCGAAGCCCCCAAGGCAGCGAAGCCCGCAGAAGCCAAGGCCGAAGCGAAAATCGAAGCCCCCAAGGCAGCGAAGCCCGCAGAAGCCAAGGCCGAGGAGACGGAGGAGGAGCGCCGCGCCAACCGTCGTCGTCGGCGTGCTCACAACGACCCGCGGGAGATCCGCCGTCGTGAGCTGGAAGCCAAGGCTCAGGAGAGCAAGCAGGGCTAAAGCCCCGCTTTAAGCGACAGCGCCCGCAGCCATGGCTGCGGGCGCTGTCGTTTCGGCTCAGGCCTTCAGGCCGAGGTCATCGCTACCCTTGAGGGATGCCGGCCAGGCGTGGCTCACGCTCCAGCGACACACCAAAGCGCTCTCGCACAGTGCCAGCCACCCGCTCGGCGAAGACGAGCAGTTCGCCGGCGCTGCCGCCACCGAAGTGCACCAGAACCAGTGCCTGGCGATCATGCACTCCGAAGTGAGCCTCGCGAAAGCCCTTGAGACCACACTGGTCGATCAGCCACCCCGCGGCCAGCTTGACCCGACCATCGGACTGGGGGAAATGCGGCATGCTCGGATACTCGGCGAGTAGACGTTCGGCCTGCGCGCCCGACACCAGTGGGTTCTTGAAGAAGCTGCCGGCGTTGGCGAGCCGCGCCGGGTCGGGCAGCTTTTCGCGACGAATGGCACACACCGCCTCGGCCACTTCAAGCGGGCTGGGCGAGACGCCGACCCGGGCGGCCAGGTCGCCGTAGCCAAGGCGCGGGGCTGACAAACGCGACAGCCCCAGCACCAGACGAGTGATCACCACACGCCCCGCCAGTCGCCCCTTGAAGATACTGTCGCGATAGCCGAAGGCGCACTCCTCAGGCGTCATCCATGCCGCCCGACCGGTCGTCAGGTCCACCACCTGCAACGCCTCCAGCGCCTCGCAGAGTTCGACTCCGTAGGCGCCGATATTCTGGATCGGTGCCGCGCCACAGTGTCCCGGAATCAGCGCCAGGTTCTCGGTGCCCCAGAGGCCGCGCCCGGCCAGCGCCATCACCAGCTCATGCCAGACCACCCCTGCCTCGGCGTGGACCCGCACCCTGTCGCCCTCGCCCTGCTCGACCCACCAGCGGTCCATGGACGGCCTTATGACCAGTCCCGCCAGGCGCTCCGGCAGAATCAGATTGCTGCCGCCGCCCAGCAGGGTCAGCGGCCAGCCGCGGGCATGGGCCTCGGCCAGGGCCGCCTGCAACTCGGCCAGGCTGGCGGGGGCGGCGAAATACTCTGCCACGCAGGGCAGGCCCAGGGTATTGGCCGCCGTCAGGTCGTGCTCGCGGGTGAGCATCGGACTCAAGGGCGCGCCTCCAGGCGGGTCTCGATCTCGGCCAGCAGGCCGAGGGCACCCTCTTCCACCAGGTCGAGCACCTCTTCGAAGCCCCGTTCACCGCCGTAGTAGGGATCGGGCACGGCGCGGTCAGGCAGACCGGCAAATTCGAGGAAAAGCCCCAGATGGGCGTCGAACTCGACCGGCATCCGGGCGCGCATCGCCGCCAGGTTGTCATGGTCCATGGCCAGCAGGTAGTCGAAACGGCCAAAGTCGTCGGCGGCCAGCTGGCGGGCTCGCAGGGCGGAAAGATCGATACCGCGGCGCGCGGCAGCCTCACGGGTGCGCGGGTCCGGCGCCTTGCCCACGTGCCAGTCACCGATGCCGCAGGAGTCGACCTCCACCCGATGGGCCAGGCCGCGCTCATCAAGCAGGCGTCGGAACATCCCCTCGGCAGTGGGTGAACGACAGATGTTGCCCAGGCAGACAAAGAGCACGCGCATCAGTCATCTCCCCTGTCGTCAGCGGTTTCCAGCAGCCCACGCACCCGAGCCAGGTCCTCGACGGTATCGACGCCGGCAGGATGCGGCTCCCGAGCCAGTGCCACCTGGATGACATGGCCATGGTGCAAGGCCCGCAACTGCTCTAGCTGCTCGAGCAGTTCCAGCGGCGAGGGTGTCCAGTCGCAATACTCGGCCAGAAACCCCGCCCGATAGGCGTAGAGGCCGATATGACGGAGCCAGGCGTCGGTCTCGAGCAGTTCGGGGCGGGCGGCAAAGGCCTCTCGATCCCAGGGGATGGGTGCCCGGGAGAAGTAGAGGGCACGCCCTGAGAGCGCGCGCACCACCTTCACCGCATTGGGATTGAACAGGGTTTCCACGTCGCTGATCGCCTCGGCCAGGGTGGCGATGGAGGCCTCGGGGTCATCGAACAGCCGGTCGGCCACTTGGTCGATCAGCGTCGCCGGAATCAGCGGTTCATCGCCCTGGACATTGACCAGCACGGCGTCGTCAGCCAGGCCCAGCCGATCGGCCACCTCGGCCAGGCGATCGGTGCCGGTGGGGTGATCGTCGCGGGTCATGAGCACCTCGGCGCCGAGCTCCGCCAGGGCCTTTTCGATACGGACATCGTCGGTGGCGACCACCACGCGGGTGGCACGGCTTTCACAGGCACGCCGCCAGACGTGGGCGACCATGGGCTGGCCGGCGATCTGCGCCAGGGGCTTGCCGGGCAGCCTCGTGGAGGCGTAGCGCGCCGGAATGACGGCGATGAACTCGCGCTCGGCCATCACGCGTCCCCCGTGCGTCCGGGCGAGTCGTGGAGCTTCTCGTCGACGCTGAGCTGGCGCGCCTCCTCGGGCAGCATCACCGGAATGCCGTCACGCACCGGATACGCCAGGCCGTCGAACAGGCAGTGCAGCTCCTCGGCCTCACGCCGGTACTTGAGCTTGCCCTTGCACAGCGGGCAGACCAGCATTGCCAGCAGTTCCTTGTCCATCGTGTTCACCTCACTCCTGATGGCGAGCCGGCACTGCGCCGGCTCGCGAATTCGTTTCGGGGTCGAGTTCGGCAAGCCGCGTCAGGCGCTCGTCGAGCCAGACGGAAAAGCCAGTCTCGGGGGCAGCCTCCACCTCCAGCACCCAGCTGTCAGCGGGGGCCAACCCACGGCACTTCACGGCATCCTTGGCAGTCATCACCAGCGGCCGGCCGTCGTCGAAGGCGAGTTCCTCGCCGCGATAGGCATGATGGTCGCCGAAGGGGTGCGGTAACGCCTCGACGCCGAGCACTTCTAGGGTCTCGAAGAAGCGCGCCGGCCGGCCGATGCCGGCCACGGCGTGCACCGGCACGGAGAACGGCAGCGGCGCAAGCGGCAGACGCTCGCCACTGTCGAGCCGACGCCAGGCGATCGGCGCCAGGCGCATGGTGAAGGCGCCAGACGGCGGCACGAATCGCGGCTCGCCATTGACCACCACAGCATCGACGCCCTCGAGGCGCGAGAGCGGCTCGCGCAGGGGGCCCGCCGGCAAGCAGCGGCCATTGCCGAAGCCCCGGGCACCGTCCACCACCACCAGCTCCAGGTCGCGGGCCAGCGCCAGATGCTGCAGCCCGTCGTCACTGATCAGGATATCGCAACCTTCCGCCAGCAGCCGTCGAGCGCCGCGAGGGCGGTCCGGGTCCACCACCACCGACACGCCGGTCTGGTCGGCCAGCATGCGTGGCTCGTCGCCGCACTGCGCCGCCGGCGTCTGGTCGTCGACCAGCAGCGGATAAGCACCATGCTTGCCCCCATAGCCGCGGGAGAGAATGCCCGGTCGCCAGCCCTCTGCGGCCAGATGGCGCACCAGCCATGCCACCAGCGGCGACTTGCCGGTACCGCCCAGGGTCAGGTTACCCACCACGATTACCGGCACCGGGGCGCGCCACGCCTCTCGGCGCCCTTCCGCATAGGCGGCGCTACGACGCGCCACGGCGACGCGATAGAGCCCCTCCAGGGGGCGCAGCAGGCCAAGCCAGGAGGAGCCCGTATAGGCCGCCGCCAGCCAGCGCTCCCCCACTCCCCTCATGCCGGGTCCGGCTCCTGAAACTGCAGGCGATGCAGCGCGGCGTAGGCGCCGCCTTTGGCCAGCAGTTCGGCGTGACTGCCCTGCTCGATGAGCTCGCCCTGCTCCATGACAAGAATACGGTCGGCGCGCTCGATGGTAGAGAGGCGGTGGGCGATTACCAGGGTAGTGCGCCCCTTGCAGACCTCCTCCAGGGCCGCCTGGATATGGCGCTCGGATTCTGTATCCAGGGCCGAGGTAGCCTCGTCGAGGATCAAGAGCGGTGCGTCCTTGAAGATGGCGCGGGCGATGGCCAGGCGCTGGCGCTGACCGCCGGAAAGCATCACACCGTTGTCACCCACCACAGTGGCATAGCCGCCGGGCAGGCGCTCGATGAACTCGTGGGCGTGGGCGGCCCGGGAGGCGGCCTCGATGGCGGCAGGGTCGGCATCCGGCACCCCGTAGGCGATGTTGTCGGCGATGCTGGCGTTGAACAGGGTCACCTGCTGTGAGACCAGGGCGATCTGGCGGCGCAGGGGCGCCAGACGATAGTCGTCGAGGGGTACACCATCGACCAGCACTCGTCCCTCGGTGGGCCGATAGAAACGCGGCAGGAGCCCCACCAGAGTGGACTTTCCGCTGCCCGAACGACCGACGATGGCGATCATTTCCCCCGGGGCCACGTCCAAGTCGATCCCCTTGAGCACCTCGGGCTGGTGCTCGCCGTAGCGGAAGTGCACACCCTCGAGACGCACTCTGCCCTCGAGACGCTCGGCTTCATGCTGGCCCTCATCGCGCTCGGCGGGCACCTCCAGCAGGCCGAACAGTTCGGCCGCGGCGGCCAGGCCCTTCTGGATCTCGCTGTTGATCTCGGTGAGCTGGCGAACCGGCTTGGCCAGCAGCGAGGCGGCGGTAATAAAGGCCACGAATTCACCGGCGGTCATGTTGTCCATTAGCGCCGGTGACATCGCCAGCCACACCAGCACCGCCAGGGCCAGGGCCACCAGCAGCTGGATGATCGGCGTGCTGACCGCCTTGGTCAACGCCTCCTTCATGCTCTGCTGTCGGTTGTACTCGCTGGCCGCCGCGAAGCGGGCCTTCTCGAAGGGCTCGGCGCCATGGGTGCGCACCACCCGATAGCCGGAGAGTGCCTCGGAGGCCACGTGGGTGACATCTCCCATGGAGGCCTGGATCCGCGCCGAGATACGCCGGAAGCGCTTGCTGGCGTAGCTGACCACACCGCCGATCAGCGGAGTCACCGTCAGGAACAGCAGGGTCAGCATCCAGTTGGTCCACAGCAGATAGCTCACCAGGCCGATGACGAACAGCCCCTCGCGCAGCAGGATGGTCAGCGCCTTGGTGGCCGCCCCCGTCACCTGCTCCACGTGGTAAGTAACCCGCGAGATCAGGTGGCCGCTGGAGTGGCTATCGAAGAAGCGCCCCGGCAGGTGCAGCATATGGTTGAAGACATCGCAGCGCAGGGCGTGGACCACGTTGCGCGCCACGTTACTCATGAAGTAGGTGCCGAGGAAGGTGCCTAGCCCGCGGGCGGCGAACATACCCACCACGAAGAGCGGCAGGAAGAGCCGGAAAGCGGCGCTGGGATCCTGGATGCCATCGATCAGCCGCTTCATCATCTCGGCCATGGCCGTGCTGGAGGCGGCGTAGATGGCATAGCCGACGATGGCCAGGGCAAAGGAGCGCCAGTGGGGGCGCACATAGCTCAGCAGGCGCTTGTAGAGCGTCCAGCCCGAGTGTTGAGGGGTCCCGTCCTGGTTCACGGCGTCTCCGCTGGTGGGAAAGTGGTCTCGCTGGGCCCGATCTCGCCAGGCAATGCCTCGCTCGAGGGGTGCTCGGTAGTGGCTATGCGCACCCGCTGAATGCCCTGGAGGCTGGCCTGGTCAAGCACGCGCACCACGGCAGCATGGCTGGCGCGGCCGTCGGCCTCCACCACCAGGCCGTGCTCGCGGGCCTGCTCGGCCTCGGCGGCCAGCGCCGCGGACAGTTCGGTCGCGGCCAGCTCACGTTCGCCGAGCCAGTAGACGCCAGTCGCGGTGATCACCACCGTGACCGGTGAGACCTCGGCTGCCGCACCGCTGGAGGTCTCGGGCAGTGTGAGTTCCAGCGCCTGGCGGGTCTCGAACGTGGTGGAGACCATGAAGAAGATCAGCAGCAGGAACACCACGTCGATGAGCGGGGTGAGGTTCACCTCCACCGGATCCCGCCGGGGGCGCGCAAACCTCACGGGCGCTTCACCCTTGGGGCCAGACGGCCGTCGGCCTCCAGGCGCTCTTCCTCACCGGCGGGCTCGTGGCGCTCAGCCAGGGTCAGGGCGCCACCATGGTGGGCAAGGAACTCGACCACCTGGCCCGATTGCTCCTCCATGCGCACGGTGATGTCCTCGATCCGACGCAGGAAGTAGCGATGAAACATCAGCGCCGGGATCGCCACGGTCAGACCCGCGGCGGTGGTCACCAGAGCCCGAGAGATACCGCCGGCCAGATCGGCGGTGCGGCTGGCGCCGTCGCCGGCGACGATCACGGAGAAGACTTCGATCATCCCCACCACCGTGCCAAGCAGGCCGATCAGCGGGGCGATGGCGGCAATGGTGCCCAGGGGGCTGAGGAAGCGCTCCATATCGTGGATCACCGCCGTGCCCGCCTCCTGCAGCCGCGCCCGCACCTGCTCATGGCCGAGCCGGGCGTTGCGCATCCCCGCAGCCAGCACCCCGCCCAGCGGCGAGTGGCTCTCCAGCCAGAAGAGGTTGATTTGGCCGCGGGCCACCAGGGTGCACACCTCCTGGCCGAGCCCCCGGGGGGCGATGCGCCCGGCGCGCAGCGTCCAGAGGCGTTCGATGATGATCACCGTGGCCAGCAGCGAGCAGCCGAGCAGCGGCAGCATCAGCCAGCCCCCAGCGATCAGGGCCTCCATCATGTCCATGCGCTTCCCCTCGAAGATGCCTCGTTGTCCATGTTCCCGATCTCAAGGCGATTCTAACGCAAGGCAGTCGGCTCCGACACCGCCCCACCGCCAGGGCTGCCGCCGCAGGCTGTCAACGGGCCGCCCCG
>PWIZ01000316.1 GCA_003560175.1 Halomonas sp.
CAGAATCAGTCGGGATCGCATTAAGGATCCTCCTCGTCGGGAATGAAGCATGACCGTCATCCTGCAACGGGATGGCGCTCCTTCGCCAAGAAGGCTTTCTGACACATTTATTCCATAAAAGTATATAAAATAATTTTTATATACTTTTATATGGCCCTGCTGGAGACTTCACCGAAAAGTGTGTCGACGCCAACCAAGGTTGTCCGCGACAGATCACGCTCGAGTTGCTATCGATGTAAGGAGCTCGTGCTTATGACGACACAATCACGAGGGCGCACCCCACAACGTGTGTCTCGTCGGAGAGGAGATTACCCGCATGACCGAGCAGCATTCGCCGGCAAGGCGCTTCTGGCTGGGTGGCCAAAGGGCCGCGGAGCAGGACCGGTTCTTCCGCGAGGCGCTTGAGCCCCTGGGCTGGGAAGCGGGGGACGAGCATGACTGGCACACCGGATGGATCACCGGCATGCCGGCGTCCGCCCAGTTCCGGCGGGTATCGCCGACGCGCCGGCTCAACCATTTTCCGGGCAATGCGGCGCTGACCGTCAAGAGCCGCCTCCACGAGAGCCTCACCACGCTGCGCGAGCGCATGGTGGCGAGCCATGGCGCGGACAGCGAGCCCGCGTCGCGGCTGGCGTTCTTTCCACGTTCCTGGGTGATGCCTCAGGACTATCACGCCCTGCAGCACGCCGCCCTGGCCAATCCCGAGCGGCGCTGGATCCTCAAGCCCACCAACGCCTCCAAGGGCAAGGGTGTGCGGGTGCTGCGTGATGCGGGCGACGCGCCGCTGGCGGCAGACTGGATGGTGCAGGAGTACCTGGCGAATCCCCACACTATCCGCGGGCACAAGTATGTATTGCGTCTCTATGTGCTGATCAGCTCGCTGGAACCGCTGCGCGTCTATCTCTACCGGCAGGGCTTCGCCAAGCTGGCCTCGGAGCCCTGGGATCCCGAGGATGCCGACAACCCCTACAGTCAGCTGACCAACCCCGATATCAACGCCCTCAACGACCGCGCCGAAGTGCCAGTGGAGTTCATCGATCTCGACCGCTATCGAACCTGGCTGCGCGATCAGGGGCATGATGACGATCGCCTTTTCGCCCGAATCCACGACCTGGTGGCCCTGACGGCCATCTCGGCGGTAGATGCCATGCGGGGCCGCACCGCCGAGGTGGGGGCCGACCCGCGAGGCTGCTATGAGCTGCTGGGGCTGGACTGTCTGGTGGACGATACCCTCAAGCCCTGGATCCTGGAGTGCAATCTCAGTCCCTCGCTGGGTATCTGCGCCGCCCTGGAGAGCGGTGGGCGGGTCGAGGAGGCGGTCAAGGCTGGCCTGGTGCGGGACATGGTCGCGCTCCTGGATATCCCCGGCACCGTCGCGACCGAGGCCGAAGAAGAGGGGGCCGCTGCACGCCTGGTCGCCGAGGCCGAGGCGGAGCAGGCCCGAGCCGGCGACTTCCTGCGCCTGCTGCCGGCCGAGGAGCCGGCCCGCTACCTGCCGTTCTTCACGCTGCCGACCCTGGCCGATCTGCAGCTGGCCGAGGGCCTGTCGGGACGGTCCATCACGCGACCCGAGCTGCGCCGCCGCCAGGTGGCGGAACTGCTGGAGGATAACCAGCTGGCGCTCTATGACACCCGCGGCAGGCGTTACTATCGGCCCAATGACACGGCGGCGATGATCTGGCTGCTGGCCACGGAGGGGCTGGACCCCGACGCCATCGTCGATCAGCTGGCCCTCGCCGCCGCCCAGGCGGGGACCGCGCCGGACCTGGCGGCACTGCGGCACGACGTCTGGACCACCCTGGGGGAGTGGTGCCGCGAAGGCCTGCTCTGCCAGCGGGGCAAAGGGACGACAGGGCCACTCGAGGAGGCGGCGCCGAAGAAGGGGGCGCTGGAGCAGGAGACAGCACCGGAGCGAAGCCTGCTGGCGCTGAGTCACGACGGTCGGCGCTGGGCGCTGGAGGTAGGCAGCTCCGCCGCCCTGGCCAGGCTGTCGTTGCTGTTCGGGGAACGACTCGCGCCGCTGGACGAGGCGGGCGCGATCGGCCTGCCCCGTCTGACCGTGCTGCCCGGCCCGGTGGGCTATGCCCTGGTGGTTGATCAGCGGGTGGTGGGGTCGCGGCTGACGCTGACTCAGGTCGCTCCGGCCCTGCTGGCTCAGCTTATCGTCCGGGCCGCGTGTCCCGGACGGCCGGTGATCGATGCGGGCCTGCTGGTCACCTCCACCGGTGAGGGCGTGCTCTGTCTTCTGCCCGATGATGCGGCGAGCCGGAATGCCCTCCTGCCGCTGACGGCCGAGGGCGCGACGCTGAGCCGCGGTGTGCGTCTGGACCTGTCACACCCCGCGGAAGCCGAGCCGCTGGGCCTGCCCTTGGTTACCCTGGCCGACCAGTCTCCGGCAGTGCTGCCGGACAGGGTAACCATTCGCGGCGTGCTAACGTCCGGTGATACTCAAGAGGCCCCGGCCGGTGACGGTGTGCTGGACGTCATGGGTCTCCTGTTGCCGTGCTGCGTGTCCTCGCCCGACGAGCCCCTGTCGCCGGACGAGGTGGTCGCCCTGGGCGACTGGGTTGCGGGGCTGGTGCGCCTGAGTGAAGAGCATCTGGATGCCTGGCCGGGAGGCGAAGCTGCACGCGATGCTTATTCTTCCGGCCCTGCCATGGCGAGGGAGTAACGGGCGTTGTGTAGCCGGTCGCTTCGTGTCGAACCGGCGCACCGAGCAGAAGACGGCGCCCATTGGCGAGGCGCCGCCGAGGCAGAGCCGGTCTCGTCGAGGAGGCTGGCTCCACTGCAAGACGACATGCACTCGCATGTCGCCATCGCATCGAGAGATGCACCATCGAGGAGGTCATGACCATGACAGAACAAGACGACAAACGCCGCAGCCTGCTGGGACGGCTGGGCCGCCAGCTAGGCTACACGACCCCGGCGCTGCTGCTGGTCGCCAGCGGGGCGGCCTTTCAGGCGGTGGCCAGCGACACGGCCACCGAACCGACCTATACCAGCGGCCAGGAAGCTCCCCTGATGCTGGCGGAGGCCCACCACGCAGAGCCAGAAGCCGAAGTGGAATCAGAGGTCGAGGGCGAAGCGGAAGGAGGGGCTGAGGGTGAGGCCGAGGGAGAAGGCGAGGCCGAGGGCGAAGCGGAAGGCGAAGGCGGGAACTGACGTCTCGCAGGCGACAGGCTGAAGCCCGGGCCGTGCTCCATAGGGCCGGTCCGGACTTCCCCGGCGCTTCGGTCACCCTGATCAGAACCTGGAGAACCCCGCCATGACAAAGCCTGACACCGGATTGCCCCCTTCCCTTGAAGGGCTCATCGAAGAAAATCTCCTGGCACTGGCCCAACTGAGAGGCCTGCTGGATGCGTTGACACCCGATACCTATCGGCAGCCTTTCGGTGCGGACGGTCGCCATACCCTGGGCAAGCACGCTCGCCACATCATCGACCACTACGATGCTTTGCTCGGTGGCCTTGAAGAGGGGGGCGATCACGTCGACTACGAGCATCGCCGGCGTGACGAGACGCTCGAGCAGTGGCCGCGACTGGCCTCACAGCGTGTCAGCTCGATCGAGGCCTCACTGCTGGCGCTGGGCGATCGACAGCCGACGTCCGACATGACCCTGGACTATCCCCTCGACGATGAGCGCCTGGCACTCAGCTCCAGCCTCCAGCGTGAGCTGGCCTTCCTGACCAGCCACACCATCCACCACATGGCGATCCTCGGCCTGCTGGCCGAGCCGCTCGGCCTGGCACTTCCCGAGTCGTTTGGCGTTCACCCCTCGACCCTGCGCCACTGGCGGCGGGAAGCCCAGCCGGTGATGGCGGAGGGGGCGTGATGGCAGGAACGCCTTGCCGAACGTCTGCCAAGACCGTGCCGCCGTTGACCGCAACCTGTTGAAGGTGCTGCCCGGTTTGGCGACGCTCATTGCACACCCATCCAGAGGTACCCCCATGTTCAAGACACCCATTCTGACGACAGCCCTGCTGCTGACCGCCGGCGGACTGGCCCAGGCCGGCGACCATGGTATCGAACAGCGCGCCAGCGACGACGGGATCGAGGCGGTGGATCAGCGCCTGCGCGCAGCGCTCGAGGAGCGCGACATGCGACTGGTGACGGTGGTTGACCATGCCGCCAATGCCGAAAGTGTGGAGCTGTCGCTTCCGCCGACTCGCACTTTCATCTTCGGCAACCCCGAAATCGGTACCCCCATGATGCAGTGCCAAGGTAGCCTGGCGCTGGATCTGCCGCAGAAGATGGTGATTCGTGTCGATGACGATCGGACGCTGGTCGAGTGGAACGACCCGCACTACCTGGCCGAGCGTCATGGGCTGGGCGACTGTGAACTGCCGCTGGACAAGGTGGCCGACGCCCTGCGGGGCATCGCCGCCGACGCGGCGGGGGGTGAGGCCCCGCCGTCCAGCGCCTAGCCTTGACGGTCGGAGTCGGGAGGGCTCGCTCCCTGATCGTCGGTCGCGTCTCCGAGGTCGGCCTCGAAGCGTTCGCCAAGCTGGTGCAACAGGGAGAACTGCCGGTCGCATTGTCGGCAGGCGCCGCACATCGACAGGTGGAAGCGCAGCGAGAGTCTCTCCTGAAACGTCAGCCGGCGATCCTGCTTGAGCGACATCAGACGGGTCGCCCCCTTGCACATCATCATGCCGTTTCCTCCTTCAGCCAGCCCTGCTGCAGGCAGGCCCGTAGCCTCAAACGGGCGCGATGTAGAATGACCCAGCAGTTGTTCTCCCTGATATCGAGCTCCCTGCAGATCTCCTCGGTGGAGAGCCCCATCAGCTCCCGGAGCGAGAAGACCCTGGCGGTATTATCGGGCAGCGCAATCATGCAGGCGTCGAAGACCTGCCAGAAATGCTCGTTTTCGAAGACCTTGTCGGGGTTTCCCCAATGTTCCGGGCGGGCATCGTGCTGCCAGCGCCCGCTCTGCCGGAATTGCCGGTCGATGGCCTCATCATCGTTCTCGTCATCCAGGCTCTGCAGGCGCCCCTGGCGTTTCTGGTAGCGCATCAGGTCGAGAATCTTGTACTTGAGGATGCCAAATACCCAGGTCTCGTAACCCGAGCGGCCGGCGAAGCTGGCATCCTTCTCGATGGCCGCTATCAGGGCCTCCTGGACAGCATCCTCGGCCAGGGCGTTGTCCCTCAGGTGTAGCCTTGCAAAGGAGAGCAGCCGGGGCCTGACTGCCGCCAGGCGCTCCATGCGTTCGGATGATGCAGTCGAGGTGTCGTCGGCGTCGGAGAGTCTTTCGTCGGTCATGGGATGCAGGCTCCATCTTTTCGAGCAGGGTATCCGACCATCGATTTCGGCGCCTGAAGGGGGGAAGGTTCTGTGTTGGCCGGGAAAGTGGCGGTACTACCCCCGAACTTGCGTCTACTCGCAAGCTCAGCACCGTTCTGTTTCTCCGGCGAGTGCCGGATGGGATCTCGACAGTCGGGCCAGATCCTCGGGGCGGTCGACGTCCCAGACGGTTGCCGGACAGGCCAGCCGCCAGCCCAGGGCGGCGATCCGTTCGCGGGTCTCGGCCATCACCCGCTCGCTGCCCCAGGGAATGGCGTCGAAGAGTCGCGGATCGGGGTATCGAACGCCGATCAGGGCATAGCCGCCATCCTCGGCGGGCAGGCAGACGGCGTCATGATCCTCGAGGGCCTCGGCGCAGGTGCCGAGCAGCGCCGGGGATAGCATGGGACAGTCGCTGCCGATGACCAGGGCGGGCCCGTCTGCCTGCACCAGGGCGTGATGCATGCGCTTCCCCAAGTCGCCCTCGGGCTGAGGACGGAGGGCGACATCATGGCGTTTGGCCAGTTCGAGAAACAGCGGATGGGCGTGGTCCAGTGCCGTCCACAGGGTGATTCGGTGCCCCGGGGTGGCGGCCAGCGCGGTCGCCAGGGTATGGCGCAGCAGCCGTTCGTGGAGCCGGGCGGCCCCCGCGGGCCCCAGGGCCGGAACCAGGCGGGTCTTGGCCCGGCCCGGGATTGGCGCCTTGGCCAGGATGGCCAGGGAAAACTCACCTGACATGGCGATACTCCCGGGCGAGGCGTTCCGGCGACTCGCCGCGCCAGAAGCGAAAGCGCAGCCGCCACATCAGCAGGATGGTCGCCCAGGCACCCCCTTGCTCCCAGCGACGGCCGCTGCTCACCACCTTGTGGCGCAGGCAGGCGGGCGGTGAGTGGTGCTTCAGTCGGCGCGACATCTCGATGTCCTCCATCAGTGGCTGGTCGGGAAAGCTCCCGACGGCGTCGAAGGCCGCGCGGGTCATGAACAGCGCTTGATCGCCGGTGGCGATGCCGGTCAGGCGAGAGCGAAGGTTCATGGCGGTGGCGATGATCGGCAGCAGCGGGTGACGCCCCTCGAGTCGGATATCAAAGCGTCCCCAGCAGTGCGGTCCTGCCAGCGCCCTGTCGATCAGGTCGTCGGCGCCATCGGGCAGGCACGTGTCGGCGTGCAGGAAGAGCAGCGACCCACCGCTGGCCTCGGCGGCGCCCAGGTTCATCTGGCGGGCGCGGCCGGAGGGCGCCTGGAGCACCCGTGTGCAGAGCGGGGCGGCCAGAGCGGCGGTCGTGTCACGGCTGCCGCCATCGACCACGATGACCTCCACCCCCCGCGACATCAGCGACTGCAGGGCGATCAGCGTGGTCTCGATGGTGGCGGCCTCATCCAGCACGGGCATGATCAGGCTGAGCGTTGGCGCTGTCATCCAGGTCTCTCGCGTAAGGTGGCATGCTGGGTTGCCCCGGAAAGCGATGCCTCTCACTCTGCCGGAGCGTTGGGCGACCCGGTAACGGCCTGGCGCTGTAAGGAAGCCGAGACCGCGACGACTCATAGGGCTAGCATACCCGTTCGCACCACCGAGGAGCTTAGATGAAATCACGACGCCTGTTGCTGTTGCTGCTGGTGGCCGCCGCCGTGGCGGCCTTCTTCCTCTCGGGGGCCAGCGACTTTCTGGCACTCGAGGCCCTGCAGGCCGAGCAGGCGAGGTTTCATGCCTGGCTGGCGCGGGAGCCGGTCACCGTGATCGGGGGCTTCTTCCTGCTCTACGTGGCGATGGCGGCGCTCTCGTTGCCCGGCGCGACCCTGATGACGCTGCTGAGTGGGGCCCTGTTCGGGCTGGGCTGGGGGCTGTTGATCGTCTCCTTCGCCAGCACCCTGGGTGCCACCCTGGCGGCGCTCATCGCGCGCACCCTGCTGCGCAACCCCCTGGAGCGCCGCTACGCCCGTCAGCTGGAGCGCATCAACGCCGGCATTCGCCGCGAGGGGGCGCTCTACCTCTTCACGCTGCGCCTGATCCCGCTCTTTCCCTTCTTCGTGATCAATCTGGTGATGGGACTGACGAGGATGCGGCTGACCACCTTCTACTGGGTCAGCCAGGTGGGCATGCTGCCGGCGACGCTGGTGTTCGTGAATGCCGGCCGCGAGCTGGCCGAGCTGCAGGCTCTGGGCGATATCCTCTCGCCTTCGCTGGTGGCCTCCTTTGCGTTGATCGGTGTCTTCCCCTGGCTGGCCAAGGGGCTGGTGGCGCTGGTCAAGCGCCGTGCCCTGGCACGTCGCTATGGGCGGCCGGCGAACTTCGATCGCGACATCGTGGTGATCGGTGCCGGCGCCGCGGGTCTGGTGGCCAGCTATATTGCCTCGGCCGTGCGGGCCAGAGTGACCCTGGTAGAGCGCGAGCGCCTGGGCGGCGACTGCCTCAACACCGGCTGTGTGCCCTCCAAGGCGTTGATTCGCGCCGCGCGGTCGATCAGGGAGGTGCGGCGAGCGGGCCAGTATGGCGTCCGCGTTGCCGAGCCGAGCGTGGATTTCGCCGCCGTGATGGGGCATGTGCAGGGCGCTATCGAGGCCATTGCGCCCCACGACAGCGTCGAGCGCTACCAGGGCCTGGGGGTGGAGGTGCTCAAGGGGGAGGCGAGCCTGACCGGCCCCTGGCAGGTTCGCGTGACGACACCCGAGGGGGAGCGCACCCTGACCACCCGCCATGTGATCATCGCCAGCGGGGCACGGCCCCGGGTGCCCGAGCTGCCCGGCATCGAGGGGGTGGAGGTGCTCACGTCCGACACCCTGTGGCGGCTCGAGGCGTTGCCCGAGCGACTGCTGGTGCTCGGCGGCGGGCCGATCGGCTGCGAGCTGGGGCAGAGCTTCGCCCTGCTGGGGAGCCGGGTGACCCTGGTGGAGTCGGCCGGCCAGCTGCTGCCTCGGGAGGATGCGGAGGTGGCCAGTGCGCTCCGGGACGCCATGGGCGAGGACGGCGTTCGTGTCCTGCTGGGCCACCGGGCGCTGGGGGTGGTGGCGGATTCGGCGGGCTCGGCGCTGGAGGTGGCGGACGCCGACGACCAGCGTGAGCTCGTGCCCTTCACGCACCTGCTGGTGGCCGTGGGGCGCGAGGCCAACGTCAGCGGCATGGGCCTGGAGGCGCTGGGCGTCGAGACCCGCGACAACGGCACTCTGGACGTGGACGAGACACTGCGCAGCGTGCTCCCCAATGTCTGGGCCTGCGGCGACGTGGCGGGGCCCTATCAGCTGACCCATGCCGGGGCCCATCAGGCCTGGCACGCGACGGTCAATGCGCTGTTCGGGGAGATCAAGCGCTTTCGGGTCAGCTATCGGGCGCTGCCGGCGGTGACCTTTACCACTCCGGAGGTGGCACGGGTGGGGCTCAACGAGCGAGAAGCACGCGCCCAAGGCATCGACTATGAGGTAACCCGCTATTCGCTGGGCGAGCTCGACCGCGCTCTGGCCGAGGGCGATAGCGAAGGCTTCATCAAGGTGCTCACGCCCCCCGGCCGCGACCGCATACTCGGGGCCACCATCGTCGGCGAAGGGGCCGGCGAGATGCTGGCCACCTTCACCCTGGCGATGACCCGGGGAATCGGACTCAACCGCCTGCTCTCCACCATTCACCCCTATCCCACTCGCAGCGAGGCGGTAAAGGCGACCGCTGGCGTATGGAAGAATGCCCACAAGCCCGAGCGGCTGCTGGGCTGGCTGGCGCGCTACTTCGCCTGGCGGCGCGGGGCCGGTCGCGTCACTCGAGGGTGATGATCGGCCCGCCGGCCGCCGCGGCGTCCTGATGGTCGTGGGTGACCAGCAGGCTGGGTAGCCCCGCCTCCCGCAGCCGGTCGAACACTAGCTGGCGCATCTCCTGGCGCAGGTGGCTGTCGAGCCGGGAGAAGGGCTCGTCGAGCAGCACGGCCCGGGGTTCGGAGAGCAGCAGACGCATCAGCGCCACCCGCGACTGCTGGCCGCCGGAGAGGGTGGCCGGGTCGCGTTCGCCGAAGCCGGCCAGGCCGATCGCCGCCAGCGCCGATGCGATCCTGGCGGCCTTGTCGGGGGTGGCCCGGGGCAGGCCGAAGCGCAAGTTGCCGGTCACCGAGAGGTGTGGGAAGAGCAGCGGATCCTGGAAGAGCAGGCCGATGCCGCGCCGCTCCGCCGGCAGCCCCGTGATGTCGCGACCATCCAGCAGCACCCGACCCGAGGCCGCAAACGCCGGCGCCAGGAAGCCGGCCACGAAGGCCAGCAGCGTCGATTTTCCCGCGCCGGAGGGGCCCATCACGGTGAGCACTTCGCCGGGGTTCACCTCGGCATCGAGTGCCAGCAGGGTCACGTCTTCCAGGGCGATATGAATATCCTTCAGCATCAGCTGATGGCGGTTTTTCATGGGGCGCCTCGCATGCCGCGACGGTGGGACCAGAGCAGCCGGGGCAGGCCCACGGCAATGATGAAGCCCACCAGTGGCAGGCTGGCCTGGACCAGGGCCCAGACGCCGATCAGTCGCCGGTCGCCGCCGGCGGCCAGGGAGACCGCCTCGGTGGTCACGGTGGGCACCCGGCCGGCGCCAAGGAGCTGGGTGGGCAGGTACTGGCCGATGCTGACCGCCAGGCCCACTGCCATGGCGGTGAGCAGCGGGGCAAGCAGCATCGGCAGGCGCACCCGCCAGAAGGCGCCGTCGGGCGTGGCACCCAGGCTTAGGGCGACCTGTGACCAGCGCGGGTCGAAGCGCCGATAGGCCTCCGAGAGCGACAGGAACACATAGGGCAGCACGAACAGCAGGTGGCCGAAGATCACCAGGGCATGCTGCGGCCGGGTGCCCAGCGACTCCATGACCACCACCAGCCCGAACAGGAAGGCGATCTGCGGCACGATCAGCGGCAGATAGAGCAGCCCCATGGCCGACAGCAGGCGTGTCTGGTTCGGATGGCGGCCGCTGCGTTGCTCGTTCTCCAGCGCCGCCAGGGTCAGGGCCAGGGCGAGCAGCGTCGCCACGCCGGCAATCAGCAGGGTCGAGACGACTGGGCCCGCCAGCGACGGCAGGGTGCGCTGCCAGTGCAGCAGGGTGAAGGAGTGCGGCAGGGTATCGGGGAAGCGCCAGAAGCCGGATACCGAGTGCAGCGCCAGGGTGGCGATCCCCACGAAGGCCGTGAGAGTGGTCAGCAGGATCAGCCCCTTGCCCAGGGTCCGCAGCGGCCACTCGCCGCGGTGCCGCTGTCCCCCCTCGACCCAGCCGCGCCCCAGGCAGGCGACCAGGCGCTCCAGTCCCCACCAGCTGGCCAGTGCGGCGGCAGTGACGCCGAGCTGCAGCAGCGCCCCCGCCGAGGCCATGAAGCGCCGCGACAGGTCCGGGGCCTGGAACCAGGTGAGGATCGAGACGGCCAGCGTCGGCGGCAGGGTGGGGCCGAGGATCAAGGCCATGTCCACCACCGAGGTGGCGTAGGCGATCACCGCATAGACCGGCAGCCGGATCAGGGGGTAGAGCGCCGGGGCGACGACCTTGAGCCAGGCGATCGTCGGCCGGTAGCCCAGCGAGCGCGCCATGGCCACGCGCCGCTCGGGGTCCAGCTGGGGGAGGGCGGCCAGGCTCATCAGCAGCAGGAAGGGAATCTCCTTGAGGATGAGTCCCGCCATCAGCGCGATCCCCCAGGGATCCTGGACGATCAGCAGATCCGGTGGCCGCTCCCAGCCGGTCAGCCCGGGTGAGGCCAGTCGGGCGATCAGCCCCGAGGGGGCGATCAGGAAGGCCAGGCCGAAGGCCGCCGCCGCGTGGGGCACCGACAGCAGCGGCGAGACCAGCCGGCGGATCCAGTGGTCAAGGCGGCTGCCGGAGACCCCGGCCAGGAACAGCAGAACCACCGACAGCGACACCGCGGTGGTCAGCAGGCCGCTGGCGAAGCTGATGGCCACCGAGCGCCAAAGCCCCGGCTGGGCGAACAGCGCCT
The DNA here is from genome assembly GCA_003560175.1 of Halomonas sp. Classification (GTDB taxonomy): domain Bacteria; phylum Pseudomonadota; class Gammaproteobacteria; order Pseudomonadales; family Halomonadaceae; genus Halomonas. The sequence continues at coordinate 11,211 of PWIZ01000316.1, forward strand.
GCCAGTGGCTCAGGCTGAATTCGGTGCCGCCCAGCGCCGGCAGGTAGCCGAAGGCGGGCAGCACGGCCATGGCCAGCCCGGCCATTATCGGACCCACCAGCAGGGTGACGATCAGCGCCGGGGCGAAACGCAGCATCATCTCGCGGAGGGTCGGCGATCAGCGCCGCACATAGCGCTCGCGCCAGGCCTCCTGCAGCGCCGTCATCCAGCTCGGGTGGGGTTCGGGCAGCGTCTTCTCCAGGGCGTCGGCGGGCAGCATGGCGGGGTTATCCTCGTCGATGGCGAAGCGCGCCTGGTCCGCCTCGGGCAGGCGCGGGACGTCGAGCACGGTGCGGTCGCCCCACACCGCAAGGTCCTGCTTGTGGGCCTGTGCCTCCGGGGAGAGCAGGAAGTCGGCTACCGCCATGGCGCCGGCCCGGCGCGGCGAGTTGAAGGGGATGGCCACGAAGTGCACGTTGCCGAGGGTGCCCTCGTCCAGCACATAGCTGCGCACGCTGGGGGGGAGTTCCAGGTCGGCCACCGCCGCCGCCGGCTCCGAGGGGTAGAAGGTGAAGGCCAGGCTCAGCTCGCCGTCGCCCATCAGCCGGCGCAGCTCCGGCCCGGTGGCGGGAAACTGTCGGCCGCTGCGCCACAGGTGGGGATGCAGGGCATCCAGGTAGTCCCAGAGCGGCGCGGTGACCGCGGCGAAGTCGCTCTGCTTCGCCGGGGCGTAGAGCGGCGCCGTGTCCTCGACCAGGGCGATCAGCGCCTGCTTGAGGAAGGTGCTGCCGGTGAAGTCGGGGATGCGCGGGTAGGTAAAGCGGCCGGGGTTGGCCTCGGCCCAGTCCAGCAGCTCTGCGATGCTGCGCGGTGGCCCCTCGGCGGACGACTCAGCCTCCCCGGAGAGTTGATCGCTGTCCCCCATCCCTTCGCGGTCATAGTAGAAAGTGATCTGGGCCTTGCCCCAGGGTGATTCGTACCCCTCGGTGGGCAGGGTGAAATCGGTCACCACCTCCGGGTTATGCTCGGGGTAAGTCAGGGCGAAGTGGGGCAGCCGCTCGGCGAAGGGGCCATGGAGCAGGTCGGCCTCCTGCATGGCGGCGAAGTTCTCGCCGTTGATCCAGATGAGGTCGATGCTGCCGTCGTCGAGGTTGCCGGCGGACTTCTCCGCTAGCACTCGGGAGACCGCGGCGCTGGTGTCGTCGAGCTTGACGTGCACCAGGGTGACGTCATGCTCCTCGGCCACCCGTCGCGCGACCCACTCAATGTAGCGGTTGGTGCGGCTGTCGCCGGCCCAGGCGTTCCAGTAGACGGTCTGGCCCCGCGCCTCCTCCAGCACCGCTTCCCAGTCGGCGGGATCCGGGGCGGCATGCAGGGGCGCGGAGAGCAACAGGGCAAGGGCAGGGAAGAGGGCGAGGGGGTAGGTCGGCATTCGGGCAGTCCTTGTCGGGTGGGTCGAGAGCGGTATCAGTCGGCGAGGGCGTCCTGGAGATCGTCCAGTTCACTGCGTACCCGGCCGATCACGGCCGGGGAGAGGTAGTGATCGACTCGTTCGCGGACATGGGCCACCAGGGCATCGTCGCTGAGTTGGGCCGACCAGTCCTCGCCGGAGGCATCAGCATCGCGGTTCCGGCCGTGCTGGGCCCGCCATTTGGCGCACCAGGTCAGCGACCACAGCCACATGGCACGGCGACAGGCCAACAGCGAGGAGGTGTCGCCGGTCAGGCCCCCTGCGCGCCGCCAGTGGCGATAGAAGTCTGCCACTTCCGGGGGGCTCAGTACGGCGGAGCTGTTCAAGTCCCAGGTGGTGGAGGTGTAGAGCGTGGCGTGGGCCAGATCGAACCCCGGCAGGCCGTAGCGGCACTTCTCCAAGTCCACCAGCACCGCGCGCCCCGAGTCGGTCACCAGGAAGTTGCCGGGATGAGCATCGAAGCTGATCAGACGCGGTGCCGCGCCGGGCTCCGTCGGCAGGTGCTCCGGCAGAGCGGCAAGCTCCTCCTCGATCTGTGCTCGCGCCTCCCGGCAGAGGCCGGCGTTTCCGAGCCACTCTGCCTGCCTGGCCACCTCCTCACGCATGGCGCGCCAGGGGTCCGCGGGGGCCTGGAGTGGAGGGCGGTCCACCTCGGGGGGCACCTCCAGGCCGTGGATGGCGGCCAGCGCCTCGGCGATGGCTGGCAGGTCGTCGGGCAGGCGGGCCGGCCGCCCAAGGACCGCGCTGACCAGCAGCCCGCCGCGGGGCAGCTCCGGACCCGGCGGCAGCACGCCGTGCAGCGCCGGGGCATGCCCGCTCAGGCTGACACGGGCGAAGCCGGCGGCCTGGTACTCGAGGTTCTCGTCGGCCGGGAGTCCCATCTGGCTCTGCTTGGGCAGGCGTGCTACCCAGTCGATGGTATCCCGCTCCAGCCACAGGTGGGTATGGGCCAGTCCGGTATCGGCCATTGGACGCATCGAGCGAATATCGTCGGCCAGGCCGGCCCGAGCCAGGGCCCTGGCCAGGGCATCGTGTGCGTCGAGCCGGGTGTCCGGGCAGGAGACGGAATCCGTCATAGCGTGTCTTCGTCCTTGTCAGCTGGAGGTCGATGTCCCTTGCAGGTCGTGAAAGCAAGCCCTTCCTTACATTGTCTTGGTCGTTTCGACGCTGGGCTAACGTGAGGGGTGTAAGCCATCCAATCCTGCCGCGACAGAACCAGACCGCGGCCAGATGCGGTGGGCGAGGCCACCGGGCCCCGTTCGAACGACGCTTCGGCGTCGTCACGACTCGTCATAACGGAGGTGAATACAATGACACAGCATGACGATAAACGCCGCAGGCTGCTAGGACACCTGGGCCGACAGCTGGCCTATACGGCGCCGATGCTCGCCCTGGTGACGGGCGGCGTCACCCTTCACGCGACTGTCGGCGATAATGAGAGCTCGCCGAATCTGACCGCATCCTCGGCCTTGTCTTTGCTCCTGGCCAACGCCCATGCCGAAGGGGGTGCCGAGGGTGAGGCAGAGGGCGAAGCAGAGGGCGAAGCAGAGGGCGAAGCAGAGGGCGAAGCAGAGGGCGAAGCAGAGGGCGAAGCAGAGGCCGGAACCACGGCGGCGGTCCAGCGCCCCGAGGGCTATGAACCGGCCTATAGCGAGAGCGGAAATAACCCCGCCGAGCTGCTGGCTCGTGGCGAGGCGCTCTACTACGACACCTCTCTGAGCACCAACGGCATGTCCTGCGCCACCTGCCACGGCAGCGATGGTCAGGACATGGGCTACAGCGCGACCTTCGAAGAGGCCTTCCCGCACCGGGTGGCCATGGCCGAGAACCCGTTCGGAATGGCCCAGGTCCACGCCGACGAGATGGTGCAGGTCTGCATGGTGGCGCCGATGCAGGCGGCCCCTCTCGACTGGAGAGGCGATGCATTGCCGTCGCTGACGGCCTATATGGTTGAGGTGCAACGGCGCTTCTCCGGTCAGTCCCACGGCCTCTGACGTTCTAGCTGGCGTTTCTCGGGCACCGGTGTCTACTTGACCCGGTGCCCGTGCTTCCTTTTGCTTGTCCTCCCAGCCGATGAAGTGACGATCGCCCCGATAGGATTGGGCTGTTGCGGCCTATGCATGTCAGCACCTACGCTAATATCTACATTGGCTGAACCTTGTTTCTGAACCAGAGGCCTCGCCAATACTCACATTCATAGTATGGGTCGCGCAGGGAAGATCATCATGAGCCGAGTTCATGCCGCCCTGACCGGGCGACGCTTTCTCCTGTTCAGCCTCTGCTGCCTGGCGCTGGGGGCGTTTCTGGCCCTCTTCCAGTCGGTGGTCCAGGCCCAGCAGAACGAGCGCACGGCGCTGGTGATGACCGTCGAGGGAGCCATCGGCCCCGCCACCAGCGACTATTTCCAGCGTGGCCTGCGCCTGGCCGCCGAGGGCAATGCCGAGATCGTGGTGGTGCAGATGGACACCCCCGGCGGCCTGGATGCCTCCATGCGCGACATGATCCGCGCCATGCTCACATCAGCGGTACCGGTGGCTATCTACGTGTCACCGAGCGGTGCCCGGGCCGCCAGCGCCGGCACCTATCTGCTCTATGGCAGCCACGTGGCGGCCATGGCGCCTTCCACCCACCTGGGCTCGGCTACCCCGGTGCAGATGGGCGGGGGCGGCCTGCCGGGTCTGGGTGGCGACGATGACGACGATGACAGTGGCGGCGGGGCCAGGGCCGAAGAGTCCGGGGGAAGCGCCGCTGAGGGCGAAAACGACCAGGCAGCCGTTGAGGGCGAGGAGGCCGCGGCGGTCGAGGAGGAAGCTTCCGAAACGGAGCCCCGTCGCGGCGAGACCGCCATGGAGCGCAAGGTGTTGGAGGACGCCGTCTACTACATCCGCGGCCTGGCCGAACGCCACGGCCGCAACGCCGACTGGGCCGAGGAGGCGGTGCGCGAGGCGGTCAACCTCACCTCCCGGGAGGCCCTGGAGAAGAATGTCATCGACGTGGTGGCCAGCGACATCGAGGACCTGCTCGAGCAGATCGACGGGCGCAGCGTGGTGATGGAGCGCGGCGAGCTGACCCTTGCGACCGCAGACCTGGTCATCGAGCGTTTCGATCCTGACTGGCGCACTCAGCTGCTGTCGGTGATCACCAACCCCAACGTCGCCTACTTCCTGATGATCATCGGCTTCTACGGCCTCATCTTCGAGCTCTCTAACCCGGGGAGCTTGGTGCCGGGCACCATCGGCATCATCTGCCTGCTGCTGGCCCTGTTCGCCTTCCAGGTGCTGCCGGTCAATTTTGCCGGCCTGGCACTGATCCTGGTGGGCATGGCGCTGATCGTGGGCGAGGCTTTGATGCCCAGTTTCGGCATATTGGGAATCGGCGGCATCGTCGCCTTTGTGATCGGATCGGTGATTCTGATGGATGCAGACAACCTGAGTATCTCGCTGCCGATGATCGGCGGCATCGCCCTGCTGGCCGCGGTCCTGATGCTGTGGGTGATGACCCGCTTCATGAGCATTCGCCGGCGCCCGGCCAAGGGAGGGCAGGAGGAGCTAGTGGGCAGTGAGGCCCGGGTCCTCGAGGACTTCGAGGGCAAGGGCTATGTTCGCCTGATGGGCGAGCGCTGGCATGCCCGCAGCAGCCGGCCACTGCTCAAGGGGCAAACCGTGCGGGTCACGAGAATCGATGGCCTGACCGTCGAGGTCGAGCCTCTGGAAGAGCATCACTGAGGCGTCGCGTTCGGCGCTGCAAGGTTTCACGCTGAAGGTTCCACGCAAACCCTGGAGACAAACCATGTTGATTTCCTATCTCGTACCGGTCGTGCTGCTGTTCATGCTGATCGCGGCTTCGATACGCATCCTGCCGGAGTACAAGCGCGGGGTGGTGTTCTTCCTGGGGCGCTTCCAGGGAGTCAAGGGGCCGGGCCTGATCATCATCATCCCCGGCATCCAGAAGATGGAGGTGGTCGACCTGCGGGTGGTCACCATGGATGTGCCGGAGCAGGACGTGATCTCCCAGGATAACGTCACGGTCAAGGTCAATGCGGTGATCTACTTCCGGGTGGTCGACCCGGAGAAGGCGATCATCCAGGTGGAGAATTTCACCATGGCGACCAGCCAGCTGGCCCAGACTACCCTGCGCTCGGTTCTCGGCAAGCATGATCTGGACGAGATGCTCTCCGAGCGCGATAAGCTCAACGACGACATCCAGGAGATCATCGACGGCTCGGCGGAGGGCTGGGGTATCAAGGTGGCCAACGTGGAGATCAAGCACGTGGACCTCGACGAAAGCATGATCCGCGCCATCGCCCGCCAGGCCGAGGCGGAGCGCGAGCGTCGCGCCAAGGTGATTCACGCCGAGGGCGAACTGCAGGCCTCTCGTAAGCTGGTCGAGGCGGCCAACGTCATGGCCGAGAACTCGGCGGCTCTGCAGCTGCGCTACCTGCAGACAATGAGCGACATGAGCAACAAGAACGCCTCCACCATCTTCTTCCCGCTGCCCATGGACATCATGGAGGCCTTCCGTCACCTGAAGGCCTCGCCGGCCGCCCAGGCCCGCACCGGCGCCCGGGCGCCGGAAGAGGGCGGCGACAACTGAGGCATTCCCCATCCCCCTTGCGCCACGGCCGGAAGGCCGTGGCGGCCCCTCCTTCATCAAGCCCCTGTCCCCCTTGAGCCCGTCCTCGGGGTGCGGTGCAGCAAAAGACCTGTTAAAATCCACGGTCAGTTTTTCTGGCGACCTTGAACACGGCTCATGCCGCGGTTCGGTGCCATAATGGATTTCCAGGCGCTTCCTTTGCGAGCGCCCATCCAATACAAGGGACAGCACACCGTGATGACTCCCCTGGCAGGGCTGGCCACTCCGCCCTAGCGCACCTCGTCTTCCCCTTCGGCGACATCCTCGTCATCGAGGCGCCACCGTGCGGCACCACCCTGTGGATGCCTCGGCGCAACCGCGCCTACCCCCCCCGAGCGGCAATAACAACTAACGTCAATACAGAATTAATAGTCACACCAACATTGGCAACGCCTGACCCTGGCTGCCTGTTCCGTGCCGCCATCGGTACGGTCACAGGTACTGCATTGCCCGCCACCTCCGGCGCCTGACGGCAAGACACCCACCCTGACTGGAACCCAGCATGTACGAAAAAATGAAGCTGAGTTGGTTCTCCAACTTGAAAGGCGACACCCTCTCGGGAATCGTGGTCGCACTGGCCCTGATTCCCGAGGCGATCGCCTTCTCCATCATCGCCGGCGTGGACCCCAAGGTGGGTCTCTACGCCTCCTTCGCCATCTGCGTGATCATTGCGTTCACTGGCGGCCGATCCGGCATGATCTCCGGCGCCACCGGCGCCATGGCGCTGCTGATGGTCACCCTGGTCCGGGACCATGGCCTCGAGTACCTGCTGGTGGCCACCCTGCTCACCGGGGTGCTGCAGATCCTGGCGGGGTATCTCAGGCTCGCCGAACTGATGCGCTTCGTGTCGCGCTCGGTGGTCACGGGCTTCGTCAACGCCCTGGCGATCCTGATCTTCATGGCCCAGCTGCCGGAACTCACCGGGGTGACCTGGCATGTGTATGCCATGACCGCCGCCGGACTCGGCATCATCTACGGCTTTCCCCTCCTGCCCAAGATCGGCAAGTCGATTCCATCGCCGCTGGTCTGCATCGTGGTGTTGACGTCGGTCTATCTGCTCACCGGCATGGAGATTCGCAGCGTGGGTGACATGGGCGAGCTGCCGGACAGTCTGCCGGTCTTCCTGTGGCCAGATGTCCCGCTCAACCTCGAGACCCTGATGATCGTTCTGCCCTACTCGCTGATGCTCACCGTGGTGGGCCTGCTGGAGTCGATGATGACTGCCACCATCGTCGACGACCTGACCGACACCAAGAGCGACAAGCACCGCGAGTGCAAGGGCCAGGGCATCGCCAACATCGGCTCCGGCCTGATCGGCGGCATGGCGGGCTGCGCGATGATTGGTCAGTCGGTGATCAACATCAAGTCCGGCGGTCGCCGCCGCCTGTCCTCGCTGATCGCCGGCGTGGTGCTGCTGATGATGGTCGTTTTCCTGGCTGACTGGGTCTCGATGATTCCCATGGCGGCGCTGGTCGCAGTGATGATCATGGTCTCCATCGGGACGTTCAGCTGGAGCTCCATCAAGGACCTCAAGAAGCACCCGATGAGCACCAATATGGTCATGGTGGCCACGGTGATTGTCACCGTCGGCACGCACAATCTGGCCATCGGCGTCTTCGTGGGCGTGCTGCTCGCCGCCATGAACTTCGCCAACAAGGTGGGCAACATCCTCTATATCGGCAGTGAAGAGGCCGACGAGGGAAGTCGTCGCATCTACAAGGTGGTGGGCCAGGTGTTCTTCGCCTCCTCCGAGCACTTCAGCGGCGCCTTCGACTTCAAGGAGACCGTCCAGAAGGTCACCATCGACCTCTCCCGCGCCCACTTCTGGGACATCACCTCCGTCCAGACCCTGGACCGCGTGGTGATCAAGTTCCGCCGCGAGGGCACCGAGGTAGAGATGATCGGCCTCAACGAGGCGAGCGCGACCATCGTCGACCGCTTCGCGGTGCATGACGATCCGGAAGCCGTCGAAAAACTGATGGGAGGACACTGACATGACCGAACAGGTGATGGCCGCCATCGACGGCTCACGGTTTTCTGAAGGCGTATGCGACGCCGCCGCCTGGGCCAGCCTGGCCCTGGGCGCGCCGCTGACCTTCCTGCATGTGAACGACAACCATGCCGCTCCAGAGGAGCGCAATCTCTCCGGCAACCTGCGCGCCGGTGCCCGAGAGCGCCTGCTCGAGGAGCTCTCTCTGCTGGATGAGCAGCGTGCCAAGGTAGCCCAGGAACAGGGCCGGCTGATGCTTCAGGCCGCCAAGGAGCGGGCGATCGAGGATGGAGTCGCCGAGCCTGGCACTCGCCAGCGCAACGGCACCCTGGTCGAGACCCTGGAGGAGTTGCAGAACGACATGCGCCTGCTGGTGATCGGCAAGCGCGGTGAGGGCGCCGAGCACGATGGCGATCACCTGGGCTCCAACCTGGAGCGGGTGGTACGCACCCTTCACCGGCCTATCCTGATGGTGCCGGACGCCTTCAAGACACCCGAGAGGGTGGTGCTCGCCTTCGACGGCAGCAAGACCACCCGCAAGGGCGTGGAGATGATGGCCAAGAGCCCGCTGTTCGCGGGTATTCCGGTGCACGTGGTGATCGTCGGCGCCGAGACGGGCGATAATCGCTCCCAGCTCGACTGGGCGCTGAAGACCCTGCGCGACGCCGGCCATGAGGCCGAAGGTGCCATCCGCGCCGGCGAGGTGGAGGCCACCCTGCGCGGCTACAAGGAGGAGCAGGGCATCGACATGCTGGTGATGGGCGCCTACGGACACTCGCGCATCCGCCACCTGCTGGTGGGCAGCACCACCACCGAGATGCTGCGCCGCGCCAGCGTGCCGATCCTGCTGCTGCGCTGATCGTTCCCGAGCCGGCCCCGTCCTGCACGGTGTGCCGGCTTCCGTTATGACACTCCGCCTCGCTCATGGCGCCACACGCCGTTTTGCCGAGTGCCGAATCCCTGGAGGGCATCATGTCCAGCAAGATCTACTGCATCGCCAGCTTCAAACCCAGGCCCGGTCGTGAAGAGGCCGTCTTCAAGGCCCTGCAGACGCTCGAGCCCAACGCCCATCGCGAGGATGGCTGCCTGCATTACACCGTGACCCGCCATATCGATCACCCCAACGCCCAAGGCGCCAGCTACCCGATCGTCTTCCATGAGATCTGGGCCAGCCGCGAGCTCTTCGAGGCGCACTGCAACCGTCGCGAGATCAGGGAGTTCTTCGCCCACCAAGTCGAATCGTCGAACGGCGACATCGAGGACGCCAACGTCTGCGTCTATACCGATGAACCCCTCGATTACGATGCGCCCCGGCAGTGAGCCCATCGCTCTCCGGAGCCCGAGTCAAGCCAGTCCCACAGGGTGCCAGCGGCATCTGGCAGCTGCCATCGCTACACACCGATGAGCGATGACGCTATGTTGGTTCCCTCGGTCGTTGGTGCGGCGATCGGCCGTGTCGCCGGCATTGGGGCCACTGAACGAGGAGGGCAAGCGATGAACCATCCGGAACTCGACATCCAGGCCATCATCCGCCAGCTGGAGGACACCAGGGCGGTACTGATCGACGACAGCCTCCAGAGCAAGGAGAGTCGCGCCACGGTCATGCTGGATCAGCAGTCGGTGGGACGTCTGTCGCGCATGGATGCCCTTCAAGGCCAAGCCATGGCCAAGGCAGGGGAGGATCGCCGTCAGCTGTTGCTCCGTCGTATCGAAGCGGCGCTGGCCCGGATCGGCCGTGAGGAGTTCGGGGAGTGCATCGAGTGCGGCGAGTGGATTTCCGCCAAACGATTGCAGGGGGATCCGACCGTGCTCAAATGCATCGACTGCGCGGAGTGACATGAGCCAGAAAGACGTTGCCATTGACCGGGCGGCCGAGCGCCGCCATCTCGACCACACCCTGGAGCGCATCGAGGCCAACCTGGACGAGCTGGACCAGCGGCTGAAGGCCTATGCCCAGGAAATACAGTCGCAGAAGGAGTACCTCTGGTCGAACCGCGACGAGATGGACCATATCGAGAAGATCGCGGCGCGGGAGTCGATCGAGCAGTCCGTCATGTCCGGCGACAATGCCCTGGCCCGTCGCCAGAAGCTCGACAAGCTCCGCCACTCCCCCTACTTCGGGCGCTTCGATTTCGCCCGCGGCGGCAAGGCCGAACCGGTCTATATCGGCGTCCACCATTTCCATGACGACCTTGCCAGAGTCATCCGGGTGCATGACTGGCGGTCCCCCATCGCTTCGCTCTTCTACGACGTCGAGACCGGCCCCGCGACCTACGAGAGCCCCGAGGGGCCGGTGGCCGGCGAGGTCACCCTCAAGCGCCAGTTCCGCATCAAGGGCGGCGAGATCGAGCTGATGATCGAGAGCGCGGTGCACGTGGTCGATGAGGTGCTCCAGGATGAGCTCGGCCGCGCCTCCGACGAAGGCATGAAGAACATCGTTGCCACCATCCAGCGGGACCAGAACGCCATCATCCGCGACGATGAGGCCCAGGTGCTGGTGATCCAGGGGGTTGCGGGTTCCGGCAAGACCTCCATCGCCCTGCACCGCATCGCCTATCTGCTCTATCGCTTCAAGGACAGCCTGCGCTCCGAGGACATCCTGATCATCTCGCCCAACCGGGTGTTTTCCGACTACATCGCCAACGTGCTTCCGGAACTCGGGGAGGAGACGGTCAACCAGGTGGGCATGGAAGAGCTGGCCGATGAGCTGCTCGACGGCCAGTACCGCTTCGAGAGTTTCTTCGAGCAGACCGCCTCGCTGCTGGAGAAGAACGACGAGGCGATGAAGGCGCGGCTGCGCTTCAAGGCCTCGCCGGCGTTCCTGGCCGAACTCGATCGCTACGCGGGCCACGTGGAGGCCAAGCGCTTCGCCGCCGAGGACCTGTGGATCGCCCGGCGGCTGGTACCCGCCTGGCTGCTCGAGGAGGTGTTCCGCAAGCACCGGAACTTGCCCACCAATGAACGGCTCGGGCAGGTGAGCTGGGAGATCGAGCGCAAGATTGGCAACCAGTACAACTACGACATGATGCCCGAGGAGCGCAAGGCGCTCAAGGCCGCCGTGAAGACGATGCTGCGGCAGACCACCTTGCGCGAGACCTACAAGGGCTTCTATGACTGGCTGGAGCGGCCCGAGCTCTTCAGGACCGCCTCCAGGGGGCGGCTCGAGTACGCCGACGTCTTCCCTCTGATCTACCTGAAGATGCGCCTGGAAGGCGTGCGCTCGCGCTGGCGAGACGTCAAGCATCTGCTGGTCGACGAGATGCAGGACTACACCCCGGTCCAGTACGCGGTGATCGGTCGGCTCTTCGCCTGCAAGAAGACCATCCTCGGCGACGCCTTCCAGTCGGTGAATCCCCACAGCGCCTCCGGGGTGGAAGATATTCGCCGGGTGCTGCGCCAGTCCTCCTGTGTGACCCTCAACAAGAGCTATCGCTCGAGCATCCAGATCACCCGCTTCGCCCAGCGTATCTCACCCAACCCCGACCTTGAGGCGATCGAACGACAAGGTGAGGAGCCCGCAGTGATCCGCGCCCGCACCCGCAAGACGGAGCTTGTTACCATCGGCGAGCTGGCCCGCGAATTCACGGCCTCCGAGCACAATACTCTTGGCATCGTCTGCAAGACCCAGAAGCAGGCGAAGCGGATCTTCGAGGCTCTGGAGGGTGGTGAGCACGGTGAGTTCCGGCGGCTTCAGATACTAGGCGAGAAGAGCGCCGCCTTCGGTCAGGGCATCGTCGTCTGTACCGCCCATATGGCCAAGGGCCTGGAGTTCGACCGGGTCATCGTGCCCGAGGTCACGGCCGGCAACTACGCTACCGACATGGAGCGCAACCTGCTCTATGTGGCCTGCACTCGGGCCATGCACCGGCTGGCGCTGACCCATGCCGGTCCCCTGACCTCCTTCCTGGACGAATCGTCGTTACGATGATCCACGTCCTATGCAAGGCACCGGTGATGGGGTAGAAACGTCAGGACAGATAACGACATACGCCAGCCAGGAAGTGACACGATGACCGAACAGGTGATGGCCGCCATCGACGGCTCGAAGTTCTCGGAAGGGGTGTGCGACTCCGCCGCCTGGGCCAGCCAGGCCCTCGGCGCGCCGCTGACCTTCCTGCACGTGGTGGATAACCATCCTCAGACCGTCGAGGCCGATCTCTCCGGCAATATCGGCCTGGGCTCGCGGGAGCACCTGCTCGAGGAGCTCTCCCAGCTTGATGAGCAGCGCGCCAAGGTGGCCCAGGAGCAGGGCCGGCTGACGCTCAAGGCCGCCAAGGAGCGGGCTATCGAGGTGGGGATTGCCGAACCGGGCACCCGCCAGCGCAATGGCACCCTGGTGGAGACCCTGGAGGAGCTTCAGGAAGAGATTCGTCTGCTGGTCATTGGCAAGCGCGGCGAGACGGCCCACCAGGACAGCGGTCACCTGGGCTCCAACCTGGAGCGGGTGGTGCGCACCCTGCATCGGCCGATCCTGATGGTGCCGGACACCTTCAAGGCCCCCGAGGCGGTGATGCTCGCCTTCGACGGCAGCAAGACCACCCGCAAGGGCGTGGAGATGCTGGCCAGGAGTCCGCTGTTCGCGGGGATTCCGGTGCATGTGGTGATCGTCGGCGCCGAGACCGGCGACAACCGCTCCCAGCTCGACTGGGCGCTCAAGACCCTGCGCGATGCCGGCATTGATGCCGAGGGCGCCATCCGCGCCGGCGAGGTGGAGGCGACCCTGCGCGC
>PWIZ01000333.1 GCA_003560175.1 Halomonas sp.
CGCTCCCCTGGCCGGCGCCCTGGTCTTCATCTCCACCACCGGCGACGCCCTGATGGGCGGCGCCGCCCTCCTCGCCCTTGGGCTCGGCATGGGCGTGCCGCTGCTGCTGGTGGGCACCTTCGGTACCACCCTGCTGCCGCGCAGTGGCGCCTGGATGAACGGCGTGAAGTTCGCCTTCGGCTTCCTGCTGCTGGGCGTGGCCATCTGGCTGGTGGAACGGCTGCTGCCCCCGGCGGTGGCGCTGCTGATGTGGGGAGCGCTAGCCATCGGCAGCGCCCTGGCTTTAGGCGCCATGTCGGTCAACCTGCCCCAGGGCTGGCCGCGGGCACGCCAGGCCGTCGGCCTGCTGCTGCTGGCCTGGGCCCTGGCGCTGGTATTGGGCGCGGCCAGCGGCGCTACGGACCCGCTGCGCCCCCTGGCGAACCTGGGCGGCTCCGGCGGCACCGCCGCCGTGGAACCCGCCGAGGTCACCACCGTGGAGAGCCTCGACGGGCTGCAGCGGGCGCTGGCCTCGGTGGGCGATGGCCGTCCCGCCTTCGTTCACTTCACCGCCGACTGGTGCATCTCCTGCAAGCAGATGGAGCGTCAGGTCTATCCCGACCCGCGGGTCGCCGGGCACCTCTCGGCCTTCGCTCGCATCAACGTGGACGTGACCGACTCGGACAGCGTCAGCCGCGAACTGCTCGACCACTTCGGCCTGTTCGGCCCCCCCAGCCTGCTATTCTTCCAGGGTGCCGAGGAACTTCTCGAAGCGCGCATTCAGGGAGAGGTGCGCGCGCCCGGGCTAGCCTCTCATCTCGAGGGGGTGCTCGACTGGCTGGGCAACAGTCAGGGCTGACCGGTGCGGGCTAGAGGCGCGAACGTCGTCAAACAGCCGTTTAAATCCCCGCCTCGAACGGCGTTCTCCACGCCACTGGACATCCCCGCGGATTTTCGGCAAACTCCGGTGCAATCCCCTTTAAACGCCATTAAAGCGGCAAGAGACGCCATCTTGCCGCGATCTATGGCAAGTTGGTCCGAGTTGACAGCGCCGTCGGACCAGCCTTATTCACAGCACCCAAGCGATCGAGACAACGTCATGGATATCCGCAAGGTCAAGAAGCTGATCGAGCTGCTCGAAGAGTCCAACATCAGCGAAATCGAGATCCAGGAGGGCGAGGAGTCGGTACGCATCAGTCGTCATCCCAACGGCGCCAGCTGGCAACCCACCATGCCCCAGGGCTATGCCGCCCCGGCTCAGCCCGCCCCCCAGGCGCCGGCTGCCCCCGCCCCCGCCGAGGCCGATGCGGGCCCAGGCTACCAGGGCCAGGCCGTGACCTCGCCCATGGTGGGCACCTTCTATCGCAGCCCGGCGCCGGGCGGCAAGCCCTTCATCGAGGTAGGCTCCAGCGTCAAGAAGGGCGATACCGTCTGCATCGTCGAAGCCATGAAGATGATGAACCAGATCGAGGCCGACCGCGATGGCGTGGTCGAGGCGATCCTGGTCGACGACGGCGAGCCGGTGGAATTCGATCAGCCGCTGCTGGTACTCGGCTGAGAGCTCCGCGCTTTTTCATTCACCTGACACTGGCGGATTCCTCATGCTGGACAAGGTACTCATCGCCAATCGCGGCGAGATCGCCCTGCGTATCCTGCGCGCCTGCAAGGAACTGGGCATCAAGACGGTGGCGGTCCACTCCAAGGCCGATCGCGAACTGATGCACGTGCGTCTGGCCGACGAGGCCGTCTGCATCGGCCCGGCCTCCTCGGCCCAGTCCTACCTCAACATCCCGGCATTGATCAGCGCCGCTGAGGTCACCGATTCCAGCGCCATTCATCCCGGCTACGGCTTTCTCTCCGAGAACGCCAACTTCGCCGAGCAGGTCGAGCGCTCCGGTTTCGCGTTCATCGGTCCGCGCCCGGAGACCATTCGCCTGATGGGCGACAAGGTCAGCGCCATCGAATCGATGAAGAAGGCCGGCGTGCCTACGGTGCCAGGCTCCGATGGCCCGCTGCCCGAGGATGACGAGGGCGAGATCGTCGCGGTGGCTCGCCGCATCGGCTACCCGGTGATCATCAAGGCAGCGGCCGGGGGCGGTGGTCGAGGCATGCGCGTGGTGCACACCGAGGCGCATCTGCTCTCTGCCGTCAATGTGACCCGCACCGAAGCACACTCGGCGTTCGGCGACGGCACCGTCTACATGGAGAAATTCCTCGAGAACCCCCGCCACGTGGAGGTGCAGGTGCTGGCCGACGGCCAGGGCAACGCCATCCACCTCTATGACCGCGACTGCTCCCTGCAGCGCCGCCACCAGAAGGTGATCGAGGAGGCCCCGGCGCCGGGCATCGACGAGGCCGCCCGCGCCGAAGTGCTCGAGTCATGTCGCCAAGCGTGCATCACCATCGGCTACCGCGGCGCCGGCACCTTCGAGTTCCTCTACGAGGACGGCAAGTTCTTCTTCATCGAGATGAACACCCGCGTGCAGGTGGAACACCCGGTCACCGAGATGGTGACCGGCATCGATATCGTCCGCGAGCAGCTGCGCATCGCCTCCGGCCTCCCGCTGTCGGTCACCCAGGAGGAGGTCAAGCTCACCGGCCACGCCTTCGAGTGCCGCATCAACGCCGAGGACGCGCGAACCTTCATGCCCTCCCCTGGCAAGGTGACCCTCTACCACCCGCCGGGCGGTCTCGGGGTGCGCATGGATTCCCACATCTACACCGGTTACACGGTGCCGCCCCACTATGACTCCCTGATCGGCAAACTGATCACCTGGGGCGCCGACCGCGAGACCGCGCTGATTCGCATGCGGGTCGCCCTGGACGAGCTGCTGGTGGAAGGCATCAAGACCAACACCGATCTACACAAGGACCTGGTACGCGACGGCTATTTCCAGCAGGGTGGGGTCAATATTCACTACCTGGAGAAGAAGCTGGGGCTATAGGCGACAGCAGGAGCCCTTGAGCTTCCACTGTAGGAGCCCAGTGGCGATTCGCCCGATAAATCGGGCTCCTACAGCTTATCGACGCCGCCGGGGTCTGACCCCATGGCGGCCGTTCCCGACTCACCACGGATTCCCCCCCATGCCCTGGCTGCAACTCAAGGCCCACATTGCCCCGGAACAGGCCGAGACCCTGGAGGAGCTGCTGCTCAACGAGGGCGCCACCGCCATTACCCTTCAGGACGCCCACGATGATCCGGTGTTCGAACCGGAGCGGGGCAGCACGCCCCTGTGGAACGAGACGGTGCTCACCGGGCTCTATGACGACCTGGAGGGCGTCGACGCCATGCTGGAGCGAGTTCGCCAGGCCTGGGCCGCCGAGCTGTCCGACGAGCCCTGCCCCGAGATCGAGGTGGAACTGGTCGCCGACCGGGACTGGGAACGGGAGTGGATGGATGACTTCCAGCCCATGCAGATGGGCGAGCGGCTATGGATCGTGCCGAGCTGGCACGAGCCGCCTGTGCCCGGCGCGGTGAACCTGCACCTGGATCCGGGCCTGGCCTTCGGCACCGGCACCCACCCCACCACGGCGCTGTGCCTGGCCTGGCTCGATGGCCTGTCGGTCACCGAGGCCATCGACAATCAACCGGTGCTGGACATCGGGACCGGCTCCGGCATCCTGGCCATCGCCGCCCTGAAACTCGGTGCCGCCCGCGCGGTGGGCACCGACATCGACCCCCAGGCCCTGCAGGCCAGCCGCGACAACGCCGAGCGCAACGGCATTCCCGAGACAGACTTCCGGCTCTGCTACCCCGAGCAGCTTGACGACGCCGAGACCTTCCCTATCGTCGTGGCCAATATCCTGGCAGGCCCGCTGGTCGAACTGGCGCCGATGATCGTCGGCCACCTCGCCCCCGGTGGGCGCCTGGCCCTCTCCGGCATTCTTGCCGCCCAGGCTGAGGAGGTGCTCGAGGCCTACCGCGATCAGGGCCTGACCATGGACGAACCGGTGATCAGCGAGGGCTGGGTTCGGCTGACGGGACGGCGACCGCGCTAGCCGCGACCCTTGGCCACTTCACCCCATCCGGTCGGGGGCGTATGATATGCCCCCCTTTGCCACCACCGTCCCCCCTCATGCCCGAGACCCGCTCGCCACTCCCTCGCATCGGTGACCACGCCCTGCTCAACCGGGTGATTCTGGCGCCGATGGCCGGTGTCACCGATCGCCCCTTCCGGCAGCTGTGTCGGCGGCTGGGTGCGGGACTGGTGGTGGGCGAGATGGTCACCTCGGACCCCAGCCTGTGGCACACCCGCAAGTCGCGGCTGCGCATGGACCACCGTGGCGAACCCGGTCCCCGTGCGGTGCAGATCGCCGGCGGCGATGCCGAGATGCTGGCCGAGGCGGCGCGGCTCAACGCCGATAGGGGCGCCGAGATCATCGATATCAACATGGGTTGCCCGGCCAAGAAGGTGTGCAACAAGGCCGCGGGCTCCGCGCTGCTGCGCGACGAGGCCCTGGTAGCCGAGATCCTCGCGGCGGTGGTGGCCGCGGTGGACGTGCCGGTGACCCTCAAGATCCGCACCGGCTGGTGCGCCGACAGCAATAACGGCCTGCGCATCGCTCGCCTGGCCGAGGCCGCCGGCATCCAGGCACTCGCCGTGCATGGCCGCCACCGCCAGCAGCGCTATACCGGCGATGCCGAGTACGACACCATCGCCGCGATCAAGGCGGCGGTGGGCATCCCGGTATTTGCCAACGGCGATATCGACTCGCCGGAGAAGGCCGCCGCCGTCCTCGACTATACTGGGGCAGATGCGGTGATGGTGGGCCGCGGCGCCCAGGGTAACCCCTGGATATTCCGGGAGATCGACCACTATCTTCGCCATGGGGAGCGAATGCCCCCCCCGGCCGACGAGGAGCGCGCTGCCGTGCTGCGCGACCACCTCGAGGCCCTTCACGACTTTTACGGCGAGCACATGGGCGTGCGCATCGCGCGCAAGCACGTCGGTTGGTACCTGGCCGACGACAACCGCCTGACGGCGGAGGCACAGCGCGAGCTCAAGGCCACCTTCAACGGCCTGGAGAGCGCCGACGCCCAGCATCGCTTCATCGACGACTGTTTTCGTCACGCCTGTCCGCCGGCCGCCGCGCCGAAGAAGCCGGAGAGCCTGACGTCGAAAGGAACCCAAGCCGCATGACCAGCCAAGCCTTTCCCCCGAACCCCGAGCTGTCTGGACACCGCCAGGAACTCGCCGGGCTGGACGGCGAACGCCCGCAGGCGCCCGACGAATCCGTTGGCCAGCGCCCACTGCGCGAGGCGGTGGACCTCGCCATGCGCCGCTACTTTGCCCACCTGGACGGCGGCGAGGTCACCGGGCTCTACGCCATGGTGATGACCGAGGTCGAGGCACCGCTGCTCGCCGCCGTTCTGGAACACACCCAGGGCAACCAGACCCGCGCCGCCGAGATGCTCGGCCTCAACCGCGGCACCCTGCGTAAGAAGCTCAAACAGTATGACCTGATCTGACCTTTCGCGAGGGGAGCCCGTGGGCTCCCTTCGGCATGACATGCGCATGCCAATCGGATTCTTCGTCCCACCCGTCAGCAGAGAGTGACCCCCATGGCCCAAGCCTCCCCCCTCCCGGTCCGCCGCGCCCTGATCAGCGTCTCGGACAAGACCGGCATCGTCGACTTCGCCCGTGGCCTCAGCGAGCGCGGCGTCGAGCTGCTCTCCACCGGCGGCACCTTCCGCCTGCTTCAGGAGAACGGCGTTGCCGTCACCGAGGTGTCCGAGCACACCGGCTTCCCGGAGATCATGGACGGCCGCGTCAAGACCCTCCACCCCAAGATCCACGGCGGCATTCTCGGTCGCCGCGGCCAGGACGACGCGGTGATGGCCGAGCACGATATCGCCCCCATCGACATGGTGGTGGTCAACCTCTACCCCTTCGCCCAGACCGTGGCCAGGCCCGACTGCACCCTCGCGGATGCCATCGAGAACATCGATATCGGCGGCCCCACCATGGTCCGCGCCTGCGCCAAGAACCACGCCAACACCACCATCGTGGTGGACGCCGGCGACTACGCCCGGGTGCTCGGCGAGATCGCCGCCCAGGACGGCGCGGTGAGTGACGCCACCCGCTTCGACCTGGCCGTCAAGGCCTTCGAGCATACCGCCGGCTACGACGCCGCCATCGCCGACTACCTGGGCCAGATCGTTCCCGGCGGCGAAGATGGCTTCCCGCGCACCTACAACCTGCAGTTCACGAAGAAGCAGGCGATGCGCTACGGCGAGAACCCCCACCAGAATGCGGCCTTCTACGTCGAAGCCGGTGCCAGCGAGGCCAGCGTGGCCACCGCCAGCCAGCTACAGGGCAAGGAACTCTCCTTCAACAATGTTGCCGACACCGACGCCGCCTTCGAGTGCGCCAAGGCCTTCACCGACACCGCCTGCGTGATCGTCAAGCACGCCAACCCCTGTGGCGTGGCGGTAGGTGCCACGGCGCTCGAGGCCTACGACAAGGCCTTCGCCACCGACCCCACCAGCGCCTTCGGCGGTATCATCGCCTTTAACGTGCCGCTGGACGCCGCCACCGCCCGGGCCATCATCAATCGTCAGTTCGTCGAGGTGATCATCGCCCCGGGGATCGAGGCCGAGGCCGCCGAGATCGTCGCCGAGAAGAAGAACGTCCGTCTGCTCGACGTCGGCGCCCACTGGCCCGGCGAGCGCGAGCACGCCCACGACTTCAAGCGCATCACCGGCGGTCTGCTGGTGCAGGATCGGGACCTGGGCATGGTCGGCCGTGACGAACTGACCGTGGTCAGCGAGCGAGTCCCCACCGAGCAGGAGCTGCGCGACCTGGCGTTCGCCTGGAAGGTGGCCAAGTACGTCAAGTCCAACGCCATCGTCTACGCGCGGGATGGTCGGACCATCGGCGTCGGCGCCGGCCAGATGAGCCGCGTCTACTCGGCGAAGATCGCCGGCATCAAGGCCGCCGACGAGGGCCTCTCGGTGCCCGGCTCGGTGATGGC
>PWIZ01000341.1 GCA_003560175.1 Halomonas sp.
CTGTTCGATCAGGCGCTGGCTGATGACCAGGCCGAGGCCGCTGCCGCCGAAGCGTCGCGAGGTCGAGCTGTCGGCCTGGGTAAAGGCTTCGAACAGGCGCTGGCGCTGTGCGGCGCTGATGCCGATGCCGGTATCGGTTACCCGGCAGGTCAACCGGCAACGGGCCGCATCCAGGCTGCGGGCACTGATCGCCAGGCCGACCTCGCCCTGCGGGGTAAACTTGACGGCGTTGCCGACCAGGTTGGTCAGGACCTGCCCCAGGCGCAGGGGGTCCCCGACCAGGGCGGGCGGGGCATCGCCCTGACGAGTGACGCGAAAGCGCAGGCCCTTCACCCGGGTGGCAACGGCGAACAGCGCCTGCTGCTGGGTCGCAAGCTGCTCCAGGGTGAAGGGCACCCGCTCCAGCTCCAGCTTGCCGGCTTCGATCTTGGAGTAGTCGAGGACGTCGTTGACGATGCTGAGCAGCAGCGACGAGGAGGCATTGATCTTGTCGATCCAGTCCTGCTGCTCGGCGTCCAGGGGGCTCTGCGCGAGCAGCTCGCCGAAGCCGATGATGGCGTTGAGCGGCGTGCGGATCTCGTGGCTCATGTTGGCCAGGAACTGACCCTTGGCGCGGCTGGAGCTCAGGGCGCGCTGCTGGGCCTGCTTGAGCTCGGTGATGTCGCGCCCGACCGCCTGGATCTCCAGCAGGTTGCCCGCCTCATCGAGAATGGCGTCATCCTCCCAGGAGAGCCAGCGCCAGCCGTTCTTGGTCATGGCCCGCTGCACGATGGTGACGCGGTGGTGGGGAGGCTGCTTGAGCTTGTCTATCGCCGCCATGGTGTGGGCCAGGTCATCCTCGTGCACCAGCGGGGTGAAAGTTCTGCCGATCAGCTCCTCGCGGCTCTTGCCGAAGGTGTGACAGTAGGCGTCGTTGACGAAGGTGAAGCGGTCGTGAATATCGATGCGCACGATCAGGTCCTGCTGCGACTCGACCAGGCTGCGATAGAGCGCTTCCTGGCGCCTCAGGCGCTGCTCGTTGCGTTCGCGATCGGTGACGTCGGTGGCGATGCCGACGACCTGACGCTCTTCCACCGGGCGCTCGGCCATCAGGGGTACCTTGATGACCTGGTACCAGCGAACATTGCCTTTTGGATCGACCATGGGCAGCTCGAGCAGGCTCTTGGGGTGCCCCGTGCTCATCACTTCGCGATCATCGCGCTGGAACTTGGCATGGACGTCCGGGGGCAGTGACAGCTCGGCGTCGGTGCGGCCGATCATCGCTGCGGGTGTGGTGCCAAAGAGGGCGGCGACGCTGCGGTTGGCCAGGGTGTGGCGCCCCTGCCAATCCTTGGCGAACACCGGGCTCGGCAGGCTGTCGATGATCAGCTGAAGATAGCTCCGCTCGGCGGCGACCTTGCGCTCGAGTTCGACCCGGGAGGAGACGTCGTGGGCGGTGGCGTAGATCCGCCCGTCCTTGGCGGTGGCGCGCCACTCGATATGCCGATAGCTGCCGTCGCGATGATGCAGTCGATGGACGAAGTCGACGATATTCTGGCCTTTGTGAAGCTTGCCCAGCGCCTCCTCCGTGGCGGCGATATCCTCGGTATGTACCAGCGCCAGAATATTCATGCCCAGCAGTCCTGATCGGCGGTGGCCCAGCACCCGCTGCCAGGCCTCGTTGACGACCAGGATGCGGCCGTCGAGCGTCGCAATCCCCATCAGGCTCAGCGAGACGTCGAAGAAGGTCTGCAGCTCGCTGCGCTTGGCCTCGGCCAGCCGGCGGTCGCGTACCCGTTCGGTCACATCCTCGTTGATGCCCACCAGCCAGTGGGCGGAGGTCTCTTCATCGTGGAGGCTGCGCGTGACGGCGCGCAGATGACGCACCTCGCCGTTGTCGCGGAGGATGCGGAACTCCGTGGTCAGCGGGGCAGGATCCACGAGCAGCTGTCGAAACGCCGCCTCCACAGCACCCCTGTCGTCGGGATGCACCCGCGTCAGCCATTCGGCGAAGGTCAGTGCCGGGCCGTCGGGGGGGAGGCCGTGCAGGGCGAACATCTCGGCATTCCATTCCGATCTGCCGGTGGTGAGATCCAGTTCCCAGACGCCCAGGCCGGCGGCTTCCAGGGCCAGCCGGTCGCGCCGCGCGTCATGGCAGCGGGTCGAGGCGGTGGGCGGTGAGGCTGACATGGGGGGCTCTCTCCGGGTATAGATGAAGCGTGCGTGGCCTATGCATCTCAAACTATTGTATGGGCAGTGGGAAGCGATGTGACCTTTGTTCACATTAGGAGAGCCCGACAGGCAGTAGAGTGTCGGCCCCGTACGTAATGAAAACCAGCCTGGAGCCCTGGGCGATGTCAGCTACCGAACCCACTATCCTGGTGATAGACGACGACCCCACGATCCGCCTGCTGCTCCGCGCAGGCCTGTCGAAGCAGGGATTTCACGTCCGGGAAGCCGATGGCGGCCCGGCGGGCCTGGCGGCGTATCGCGCGCAGCGCCCCGACCTGGTGCTGATCGATGTCTCCATGCCGGACATGGACGGCTTCCAGGTGGCGCGGGCGATGGAGGCCGAGTCTTCGCCGCGCAGGGTGCCCCTGGTGATGCTCACCGCCAGTGACGATCAGGACACCCGGCGTCAGGCCCTGGCGGCGGGGGCGCGGGAGGTGCTGGTCAAGCCCTTTCAGCTGCTGCCCCTGGCCGAGCGCCTGCGCGGTCTGCTGGCAAACGCCAGTGGACCAACGGCCCCCGGGTATTGAGTACTCCCTCAACGAGCGCGACCTGGGCATGCTGCGGGTCTTTGCCGACTTTGCCGCCAGGCAGCTGGAGCGTCAGCGTGAGCGCCATCGGCACCAGCCGGCGGTGGAGCGTAGGATTCGCGACGTGCTCGATCGGCGTCGCTTCCACGTGGTCTTCCAGCCCCTGCACGACCTCGACGGCCAGCGCATCGCCGGCTGCGAGGCGCTGACGCGCTTTACCTCTGAGCCCGAGTAGGGCCCTACAGGTGGTTTGCAGAGGCCGATACGGTGTGGCTGAGGGTGGAGCTGGAGCTGGCGGCGATCGAGACGGCGCTGGCGTCGCTACCGGACATTCCGGTTGCGGCCTGCCTGTCGCTCAATGCCTCACCGGCGACGGCCGAGGGGGTCGAGACCTGGGAGGAGCTCGCCACCCTGCGCGAGATCGGCATCGGCAAGGCGCAGGGCTATCTGCTGGGTCGGCCGGGCCCCTGCCGGGCTGAAGCGCGCTCGCTCATGCCGTCACGCAAGAGGGCCTGCCAATGGCGGGCCCTCTTGTCTTTCAATGTGCACCGTTACTGACGGTAGGCGGCTTCCTTGAGCGCCCGGATGCGGTCATCCAGGGGAGGGTGGCTGGCAAAAAACCGCTCCATCAGCGACCTGGTCTGGCCCTTGGTGATGGCCATGGCGCGCAGGGTGTCCGGCATCTGGTCGGGCATCTCGGTCTCCGCCTTGAGGCGGGTCAGGGCATTGATCATGGCCCCGGAGCCGGCAAGCTGGGCCCCCGATGCGTCGGCACGGTACTCGCGGAAGCGCGAGAACCACGCGACGATGGCCGAGGCAATGACGCCGAAGACGATCTCGGCGACGATCACTACTGCGAAGTAGCCCATGAAGCCCAGGCCGGCGCCGTCGGTGCGGCTCTTCAGGAAACCGTCGACCAGGTGGGCGACCACCCGGGCGAAGAACATCACGAAGGTGTTCACCACGCCCTGGATCAGCGCCAGGGTCACCATGTCGCCGTTGGCGACGTGACCGATCTCGTGGGCCAGTACCGCGCGCACCTCTTCGGGGCGCATGCGGTTGAGCAGCCCGGCGGAGACCGCCACCAGGGCGTCGTTGCGGTTCCAGCCGGTGGCGAAGGCGTTGGACTGTTGGGCGGGGAAAATGCCCACCTCCGGCGTCTTGATGCCGGCGGTACGGGCGAGCTCCTCGACGGTTTCGACCAGCCACTTCTCGGTGGCGTTGGACGGCGATTCGATGATCACGGTGCCGGTACTGCGCTTGGCCATCCACTTGGAGATGAACAGCGAGATCATCGACCCGGCCATGCCGAAAATGAAGCAGAAGATCAGCAGGCTGTTGAAGTTGATGCCCTGGGCGGTGAGGTACGGCTCCACGCCCAGTAGGCGCAGGGTGATGCTGGCGACGATGATGACGCCCAGGTTGGTGCCCAGAAAGAGCAGGATTCTCATCATGTTGCGGGATCTCCGGTGGTTATCACGAGCAAGGGGGGATTGTTGAAGTGCCGCGCCGGTGGCGCGGCGTTCAGAAGCTATTGCTTAGATACGACCTGGGCGGGTGGGTTTCAAGCATTCGCCAGGCTAATCCGTTGACGCACTACTGACGGTAGCGCGACAGGAAGCGCGCGAAGCGGTCCAGGGCGTCGCCGAGCTGGTCGGCCCAGGGCAGGGTAACGATGCGAACATGGTCAGGATCCGGCCAGTTGAAGGCGGTGCCCTGGACCAGCAGGATCTTCTCCTGGAGCAGCAGGTCGAGCACCATCTGCTGGTCGTCCTGGATGTTGAACACCTTGGGATCGAGCTTCGGGAAGGCGTAGAGGGCCCCCTTCGGCTTGACGCAGCTCACCCCGGGGATGGCGTTGAGCTTGTCGTAGGTGATGTCGCGCTGGGCCAGCAGGCGCCCGCCGGGCAGGATCAGGTCGTTGATTGACTGATAGCCCCCCAGCGCGGTCTGAATGGCGTGCTGGGCCGGCACGTTGGCGCACAGGCGCATGGAGGCGAGCATGGTCAGCCCCTGAATGAAGTCCGCGGCGCGCTGCTTGGCGATATTCCCGGAGAGGATCATCCAGCCGGAGCGAAAGCCGGCGCAGCGATAGCTCTTGGAGAGCCCGTTCATGGTCACCACCAGCTGGTCCTCGCCGGCCAGGGCGCCGGTGGAGACGTGCTCCACGTCGTCGTAGAGGATCTTGTCGTAGATCTCGTCGGAGAACACCACCAGGTCATGCTGGCGGGCGATCTCCAGCAGCTCGCGCACTACCGCCGGCGGGTAGACGGCGCCGGTGGGGTTGTTGGGGTTGATGATCACGATGGCGCGGGTGTGGGCAGTCACCTTGGCGCGGATATCGTCCAGGTCCGGCGCCCAGTCCGCCTGCTCGTCGCACAGGTAATGGACGGCGTGACCGCCGGAGAGGTTGGCGGCGGCGGTCCACAGGGGATAGTCCGGCGCCGGGATCAGTACCTCGTCGCCGTCGTTGAGCAGCGCCTGCATGGCCATCACGATCAGCTCGGAGACGCCATTGCCGATGTAGATGTCCTCGATGCCGACGCCGGGAATCTCCTTGCGCTGGCACTCCTGCATGATCGCCTTGCGCGCCGAGTAGAGCCCCTTGGAATCGCAGTAGCCCTGGGCGGTGGGCAGGTTGCGCATCACGTCCTGGAGGATCTCCTCCGGCGCCTCGAAGCCGAACGGCGCCGGGTTGCCGATGTTCAGCTTGAGGATGCGTTGGCCTTCGTCCTCAAGCCGCTTGGCGTGGTCGAGCACCGGGCCGCGAATGTCGTAGCAGACGTTGTGCAGCTTGTGAGATTTCCGGATCGGGGGGGTGTCCATATCGTTCGGTGTCCAGTGTCCAGAGTGGTGTACCCGAGGCTTGCATCTGATCGGGGCTGATCCGGCGACAGGTCTTTCCTCATCCTCTGTGACCTGTCCCCGGCGCCCCGCGTCATCAGGGATCTGCGCCAGGTGAATTATGCGGTGTGGTCGGGGCCGGCGTCATCCTCGGCGGGCGCCGATTCCTGCTCGGGTTCAGGACCAGGCTCGGGGCTGGGCTCGGGCGGGATGTCCGCGGGGGTCTCCAGGGTCAGGCGGCCGAGCTTGCCGTCGCGCAGCTCATGAAGCAGGACCTCGGCGCCGCGGTGCAGGTCGACCTCGCCGCCGGGGCGCAGGCCGCCGCGCCGGGCGGCGATCTCGGCCAGTATCGCGTGGCCGTCGAAGCCGGCCAGGGCCAGCAGGTCGAGGCGCACCGGGCCGTCGGCCTCGACTCGCTCCGACTCGGGGTTGGCCGTGTAGCTCGGCAGCGTCTTGAGCCGGTAGCGCGCCGTGAGCGCTTCGGGGTAGCGGCGGGCCAGCTCGGCGGCGGTGACCACGGCCACATCCACGTAGTCGATGGCGGTATCGCGGATGGCGCCGCTGGCGGCCAGGCGGAAGGCGCTGGCCTGGTCCTCGATCTTGGGCCACAGCACCCCGGGGGTGTCTATCAAGGCGACGCGCCCGCCGATGCGCACCTTCTGCTGGCGCTTGGTCACCGCCGGCTCGTTGCCGGTCTTGGCGATGCTGCGCCCGGCCAGGCCGTTGATCAGGGTCGACTTGCCAACGTTGGGGATGCCCATGACCATCACCCGCACGTCGCGGTCGGCGCGCACCGCACCTGCCAGCTCGTGGCAAAGCCTGGGGATGCGTTTGAGCTCCCGGGCCAGGGTGGTGGTCACGGCCAGGGCGCGCGTGTCGGGCTGCGCATCGAAAAAGGCGACCCACTCGCGGGTGCGCTCCGGGTCGGCCAGGTCGGCCCGCGACAGGAGCTTGAGCACCGGCTTGTGGCGGGTCAGCCCGGCGAGCATAGGGTTGGCGCTGGAGTAGGGCAGGCGGGCGTCGAGCACCTCGATCACCACGTCGATCTCCGGCAGCGCCTCGGTGATCTGGCGCCTTGCCTTGTTCATGTGTCCCGGGTACCAGCCGAGCATGGGGCTCTCCTGCCTGCAAAGAAAAAATGGCCGCCCATCATAGCAGATGGGCGGCCGCGGCAGGGCGAGGTGGGTGACGAGTCGCCGGTCTGCTATTCCCCGTCGTGAAAGTCGATGGCCACCGAGTTGATGCAGTAGCGAAGCCCGGTAGTCTCCGGCGGGCCGTCCGGGAAGACGTGGCCCAGATGGGCGTCGCAGCGGGCACAGACCACCTCGGTGC
>PWIZ01000332.1 GCA_003560175.1 Halomonas sp.
AGTTGCCAGCGGGCAGAAGCTCCCCTGGCAAACCGAGAACGCCGGTCACGCTCTCAACGCTCTGGCGGCGAGAGCCTGAAGCCCCGCATCGATGCGTCGCATGATGCGTGGGAGTGTTCACGAGGGTTAGCTGTTGATGGCCTTCGTTTCAGACCCTGCCCAGGCACGCAGATCCGCCATGGCGGCGAAGAGGTCATCCATCAGCGGCGTCACCGCCTCTCGGCCGCGGGTCCTCAGCCGAGTCTCCAGGGATTCGGCGATCAGCCCCAGCCGAGGCGCCCCGCAGTAGCGGCAG
Organism: Halomonas sp.; assembly: GCA_003560175.1. Classification (GTDB taxonomy): domain Bacteria; phylum Pseudomonadota; class Gammaproteobacteria; order Pseudomonadales; family Halomonadaceae; genus Halomonas. The sequence goes on from PWIZ01000332.1 coordinate 296, forward strand.
GCGCCATTGAGGGAATGAATGCCATCCAGCAGCGCCTCATCGTCTCCCTCCGCCAGGGCGTGACGCAGCGCGGCCTCGTTCTCCTCCAGCCCGGCCGCCAGGCGTTCCAGCAGTTCCCTGGCCAGCGACGCTCTCCCGCCCGCCAATCGTGCACCAAGCTCCAGGTCCACGGTGGGCAGTTCGCCTTCATCGGCAGCGGGCCCTGGGGCCGCGGTTATCATGGGCGCGTTCTCCAGCGGCGGTGAAGGTATCGCCTCCGGCTCCGGTAGCGCCACGGCCAGGTGACGATGCAGTGCGTCACGCAGCTTGCCGGCGTCCACCGGCTTTACCAAGACGTCATCCAGTCCGCTGGCTAGCAGTCGGCGGCGCTCCTCCTCAAGCACGTGGGCGGTCACCGCCACCACCGGCGTGTTGCGCCAGCTGCCGCCCAGGCGTCGCAGCGCCCGGGTGGCTGCCACGCCGTCCATGCCGGGCATGCGAATATCCATCAGCACCAGATCGAAAGCCTGCTCGCGCGCGAGCGCCAGGGCCTCCTCGCCGCTGTCGGCCAGGCTGACCTCGATGCCGGGACCGGCGATCAGTTCGCGCAGCAACAGGCGATTCGATTCGGTGTCGTCCACTGCCAGCAGGCGCAGTGGACGAGGTGTCGTGGTTGGCTGGTTCGCCGCTGACGGGCATTCGCTCTGGCCCAGGACCCCCGCCACGGCGGTGGCCAGGGTGGCACGTGCCACCGGCTTGGCGTGGATCTCACCGCCGTGGGGCAGCGGCAGGCTGGGCAGGTCTAGGGGGTTGGCGTTGGCCAGCAGCAGGGCCGGGCATGCCAGCTCGGCCAGGCGGCGCTGCCAGATTCCTACCTCATCCGCGGCGAGGGGCATGCGCGGCAGGCTGGCGACCAGCAGGGCCGGTGGGCCGCTTCCGGGAGAGGGGGCGACGGCGTCCACTGGCCGGGCGCCCCAGCGCGAGAAGAGATGGTGAAGCGCTCGGCGAGTGGCGTGGTGGGGCTCCTCGATCAGCACCGTCTGCCCGGCGAGGCGCAGCTCGGGTGGACGCTCGGGAGTCTCGCTGCCTTCCAGGGGGAGGGTGAAGGAGAAGGTGGTGCCCTGGCCGGGCTCGCTCTCCACGCCGATCTCCCCGCCCATCTGCTCTACCAGCTGGCGGCAGATGGTCAGACCCAGCCCGGTGCCCCCGAACTCCCGGGCGTGGCTGGGTTCGGTCTGCTGGTAGGCCTGGAAGAGAAGGCGCTGGCGCTCCGGGGAGAGGCCGATGCCGGTGTCGGTGACGCTGATCCGCAGCGTTACCCTGCCGGGGTCGGCCTGCTCCATCATGACACGAACCACCACTTCGCCCTGTCGGGTGAACTTTAGTGCATTGTGCACCAGGTTGGTGAGCACTTGCTGAATGCGCATCGGATCGCCGTTGAGCTCGCTGGGCACGTCGTCATACACCAGGCCTAGCAGTTGCAGTTCCTTCTGGTGGGCCAGCGGTGCCTGCAGGCCGAGCACCTCATCCACTAGGGCGACCATATCCAGCGGCAGACGCTCCAGCTCCATATGACCGGCTTCGAGCTTGGAGAAATCGAGTACGTCGTTGACCAGCATCAGCAGGTTGCCGGAGGCGCGCTGGACGTGCTCGAGCCACTCCTGCTGGCGCGGCTCCAGTCGCGAGCGGTCGAGCAGGCGGCAGAAGCCGATGATGCCGTTCAGCGGGGTGCGGATCTCATGGCTCATGTTGGCCAGGAATTCCGACTTTATGCGGTTGGCCTCCACGGCGCGGCGATGGGCGATGTCGAGTTCGATATTCTGGACCTCGATGGTCTCCATTGACTCCTCGAGCTCAGCGGTGGCCTGCTCGATCTGACGCTGCGTCTCCAGTCGGCCCTGGGCCAGATGGTTGCTCAGGGCGTTGACCCGCTCGGTCAGGCCGGCGAGCTCGCCCGGGGAGGGGGGCAGGTCGGGAGGGCTCTCACTCCTGGCAAGCCGGGAGAGGGCGTCGTCCACGGCGGCCAAAGGGGGGTGCAGGCGCCGGTAGGCGGTGAAGGTAAGGCCTCCCAGCAGCAGGGCGGCAGCCGCCAGCAGCAGGGCGCTGAGACCGATCCGGCGGTAGTAGTCCAGCAACAGGGGGCTGGCGTCCACGTCGAGCACCAGCCAGGTCGATTCGAGGCCCGATAGTGGCGCCTGAAGCCGCCATTCGGCGCCCTGTTGGTCGAGATGCCGCGCCTCGTTACGGGGGGCGGTCGGTGGCGAGCGAAGCCGGCCCAGCTGCAACAACGTCTCCCCACGGGCATTGATGATGCCCAGGGCGCGGATCTCATCGAGCTCCAGCAGGCGTGTCGCCGTGGCCTCCCATTGCGCGGCATCATCGGCATCGTTCAGCAGGGGCGTGAGCAGGTCGACGGCCTGCTCCAGGCGGGACTGAAGCTGTTCGGCATGGTCTGAGTGGTGCAGCGACAGGGTCGTCACGGCGAGCAGCAGCATCAGCAGCCAGGGCACAATCAGGCCGGTCAGCAGCAGGCGGAACTTCAAGGACATCGGCAGGCTCTCTGCAGTTGGCAGCCTCCAGTATGGCACAGGGGGGGAGGATGCCTGTCCACCCCGCGGTGGCATGGATATAATGACTTAACGCTCTATTCCACAAGGAAGGTTGCATGCATTTCTCCACCCTCGAGGATGTCGTCGGCAACACGCCGTTGGTCCGCCTCAAGCGCATCAACGCCGGTCGCAACAATGTCCTGCTGGCCAAGCTGGAGGGCAATAACCCCGCCGGTTCGGTGAAGGACCGCCCGGCCCTCTCCATGCTCGTGCAGGCCGAGGCGCGTGGCGAGATCACCCCCGGCGACACCCTGGTGGAGGCGACTTCGGGCAATACCGGTATTGCCCTGGCCATGGCGGCGGCCATCAGGGGCTACCGCATGGTGCTGATCATGCCCGAGAACGCCTCCGAGGAGCGCAAGCAGGCCATGGCCGCCTTCGGCGCCGAATTGATTACCGTCAGCAAGGAGGGCGGCATGGAGGAGGCCCGCGACGTGGCCGAGGCCATGCTGGCCCGCGGTGAGGGTAAGCGTCTGGACCAGTTCGCCAACCCCGATAACCCCCTGGCCCACTACCGGGGTACCGGTCCCGAGATCTGGGAGCAGACCGCTGGTCGGGTGACCCACTTCGTCAGCTCCATGGGCACCACCGGCACCATTATGGGCGTCTCCAAGGCACTGAAGGAGCGCAATCCCGAGGTGCAGATCATCGGCCTGCAGCCGGAGGACGGTGCCAGCATCGCCGGCATTCGCCGCTGGCCGCCGGAATATCTGCCCAGTATCTTCGATGCCAGCCGGGTCGACCGGGTGATCGATATCGGTCAGCGCGAGGCCGAGGAGCACATGCGGCGGCTGGCCCGCGAGGAGGGGATTCTCGCCGGGGTCTCGTCGGGCGGGTCCCTGGCCGGTGCCCTGCGCGTGGCCGAGGAGGTCGAAGACGCGGTCATCGCGTTTATCGTTTGTGACCGCGGCGACCGCTATCTTTCCACCGGCCTATTCGCCCCGGAGGCTTGAAATGGCAATGCTGGGCAAGCGGCGGCCACGCCGCGAACGTTCGGGGGTATCCGGGCTGCAGGGGCGTCAGGCTCCTCAGGGGGCGGCAGTCGCTGCTGACGCCCGTGACGATGAGTCCCGGGGTGTCACCATCGAGCGCCTGGCCCATGATGGCCGTGGCCTGGCCCACGACGCGGCCGGCAAGACGCTGTTCGTGGAGGGGGCGCTGCCCGGGGAGCGGGTCGAGGCGGCGGTGCATCTCACCCGCAAGCGCTTCGACGAGGCCCACGTCCGCGAGCTCATCCAGGCCTCCCCCGAGCGGGCCACGCCTCCCTGCGCCTACTACGGACGCTGTGGCGGCTGCGACCTTCAGCACCTGGCCGTGCCCGCCCAGCGCCGCCACAAACAAGCAGTACTGATCGACCTGCTGGTCCGCCAGGGTGTCGATGTGCCCGGCGAACCGCAGCTGCTGGCCGGGGCCGACCATGGCTATCGCCGTCGCGCCCGGCTGGGGGTCAAGGTGGGCGCAGAGGGGCAGGTCCATCTCGGCTTCCGGGCTCACCACAGCCATCGCCTGGTGGATATCGAGCGCTGTACCATCCTGGTGCCGGCACTCGATGTCCTGCTGGCGCCGCTGCACCACCAGGTGGCATCCCTCGATGCGCCGCGGCAGGTGGGACACCTGGAACTGCTCGACAGCGATCAGGGCGCGGTATTGCTGGTGCGCCAGCTCAAGGAGCACGCTGCCGATCGCGCCAGCTGGCTGGACTTTGCCGCCCAGCACGGTCTTCACCTGGCCTGGCTGGCGGGGCGCGAGTCGCCGACGCTCGAGTGGCTGACCCCGACACCGGCGCTGAGCGTTCGAGTGCCATCGGCCCCTGGCGCATCGGGCATCGCCGAGGAACTGACGCTGGGTTTCGCCCCGGGGGACTTTCTGCAGGCCAATGCCGAGGTCAATCGGCAGATGGTGGCCACCGCCCTGACCTGGCTCGATGACCTGGAGGGCGCGGCACTGCTGGACCTGTTCGCCGGTGTGGGCAACTTCAGCCTGCCGCTGGCGTCTGCTGGCGCCAGGGTGACGGCGGTGGAGGGCAGCCCGACCATGATCGCTCGTCTGGCCGATAACGCCCGCGGCAATTCACGAGAGAGGCGGCTGACGGTGACGGCCCGGCAGGCGGATCTGAACGATGCCGAGGCGGTGAAGGCCCTGCTGGTCGAGGTCGCGCCGGATGCCCTGCTGCTCGACCCGCCCCGCGTGGGCGCCGATGCCGTCTGCTCGGCGCTGGTGGCGTCGCCGGTACCCAGGGTGCTCTATGTCTCCTGTGATCCGGCCACCCTGGCGCGGGATGCGGCACGCCTTGTGCATGGGGGTTATCGGCTGACGCGCATCGCCGTGGCCGACATGTTCGTGCATACCTCACACCTGGAATCGATGCTGCTGTTCGAGCACTCGCGGATAGGACAGCGGCGGTAAGGAGCAACACCCGATGGTTAAAGTCCGTGAGGATCAGCCTCTGACGGAGACGGGGCGCGTCGATATCGAGCGCTGGATAGAGCGGCTGCAGGAGGACGTCAAGCTGCGCGACCCGGCGGAGCTGCGCGATGCCTGCCTGCTGGCAGAGCGCCTGGAGCTCGAGTCCGACAAGCCCCATCGCCGCTGGCTGGCCGATGGCTCCAGCTTTCGCATGGGGCTGGAAATGGCCGATATCCTCGGCGAGCTGCGGCTCGACCAGGCCACCCTGGAGGCCGCGGTACTCTACCGCGCCGTGCGCGAGGGGTTGGTCGACCTGGAGGCGATCGCCAGGCAGTTTGGCAGCGAGGTCGTCGCGCTGATTCACGGCGTCTTGCACATGGCGGCGATCAGCGCCTCCCAGACGCCCAGCCAGGAGATGGGCCAGCACGATCAGCAGGACAACCTGCGCAAGATGCTGGTGACCATGATCGATGACGTGCGCGTGGCGCTGATCAAGATCGCCGAGCGCACCTGCGCCCTGCGCCAGGTCAAGGATGCCCCCCGGGAGAAGCAGCTGCGAGTGGCCCGGGAGGTGTTCAATATCTACGCTCCACTGGCCCACCGGCTGGGTATCGGTCATCTGAAGTGGGAGCTGGAAGATCTCTCTTTCCGCTATCTCCACGAGGACGACTACAAGGCCATTGCCCGCCAGCTGGCCGAGAAGCGCCTCGACCGAGACCGCTATATCGCCGAGGTGGTCGATACCCTCAAGGGGATGCTGGAGACCCAGGGCATCCTTCGTTATGACGTCGATGGCCGCGCCAAGCACATCTACTCCATCTGGCGGAAGATGAAGCGCAAGCATATCGACTTCTATCAGGTGCATGACATCCGTGCGGTGCGCATCCTGGTGCCCGAAGTCGCCGACTGCTACACCGTGCTGGGGCTGGGGCACTCCCGCTGGCATCATGTGCCCAATGAGTTCGACGACTACATCGCCAACCCGAAGAAGAACGGCTATCAGTCTCTGCACACGGCGGTGTTTGGTCCCGAGAGCAAGGTGCTGGAGATCCAGATTCGCACCTTCGCCATGCACGACGAGGCCGAACTCGGCGTCTGCGCCCACTGGCGCTACAAGGGCCATGACACCAAGGCCAAGAGCGCCAGCTACGAGGAGAAGATCGCCTGGCTGCGTCAGGTGCTCGAGTGGCAGGAGGAGGTCGGCGACTTCGGCGATATCAGCGAGGGGCTCAACAGCGACGTAGCACCGGATCGCATCTACGTGTTCACTCCCGATGGCCATGTCATCGATCTGCCGCGGGTGGCCACGCCCATCGACTTCGCCTACCGGGTGCACACCGAGGTGGGTCACCGCTGTCGCGGCGCCAAGGTCAACGGGCGCATCGTGCCGCTCACCTACACGCTCAAGACCGGTCAGCAGGTTGAGATACTGACCGCCAGCAAGGGCGGTCCGAGCCGCGACTGGCTCAATCCCAGTCTCGGCTATGTGCGCACCAGCCGGGCCCGGGCCAAGATTCAGGCCTGGTTCAAGCACCAGGCCCGGGACCAGAACCTGGAGGAGGGGCGCGTGCTGTTCGAGCGTGAGATGAAGCGCCTCGACCTCGAAGGAATGGATTTCGG
>PWIZ01000298.1 GCA_003560175.1 Halomonas sp.
CCGGGTGGGCCGTCACGAAGCGCTCCACGGCGGTGACCATGGCCGCCAGGCTGCCTTTCATGTCGGCGGCGCCGCGGCCCCTGAGCATGCCGTCATCGTCGATGCAGGGCTCGAAGGGCGGGAAATCCCAGCGGGTGTGGGGGCCGCTGGGCACCACGTCGGTATGGCCAGCGAAGGCCAGCAGCGGGCCGTGGTGGCCTCGGGTGGCCCAGAAGTTCTCCACGTCACCGAAGGGCAGGCGCTCGATGTGAAAGCCGAGCGCCTCCAGGCGCGCGATCATCAGGTCCTGGCAGCCCAGGTCGTCCGGCGTCACCGAGGGGCGCCGGAGCAGCTCGAAGGCGAGCTGCAGGGTTGGGGAAAGTCCGGACGGATCAGTTGTGGGCATGCAGTGCCTCGTTGAGCGCGATGGCGCTCTTGTTGGTCAGGCACTCGATGCGGCCATTCCGGGAGTTGCGGCGCAGCAGCAGGTCGTCCTGGCCGGCCAACTCGCGGGCGGCCACGGTCTTGACCTCCTGGCCCTGGTCGTCGAGTAGGGCGACCTTGGCGCCGGCGGTGAGGTAGAGGCCCGCCTCCACGGTGCAGCGATCCCCTAGCGGGATGCCGATGCCGGCGTTGGCGCCGATCAGGCAGCCCTCGCCCACCTTGATGACGATGTTGCCGCCGCCGGAGAGGGTGCCCATGGTGGAGCAGCCGCCGCCGAGATCCGAGCCCTTGCCGACCATCACGCCGGCGGAGATGCGGCCCTCGATCATGCCGGGGCCCTCGGTGCCGGCATTGAAGTTGACGAAGCCCTCGTGCATCACGGTGGTGCCCTCGCCCAGATAGGCGCCCAGGCGTACCCGCGCGGTGTCGGCGATGCGTACGCCACCCGGCACCACGTAGTCGGTCATCTTGGGGAACTTGTCGACGCAGTCCACGGAGAGAGGGCGGCCGGCCAGGCGTGCCTTGAGGCGACGAGCGGGCAGCTCTTCGATGTCGATGGGCCCCTCACTGCTCCAGGCCACGTTGCGCAGCAGGCCGAACATGCCGGTGAGGTCCAGGTCGTGGGGCTTGACCAGGCGGTGGGAGAGCAGGTGCAGCTTGAGGTAGACCTCAGGCGCCGACCCCGGGGCGCCATCCTCGGCCAGGAACATGGCCACCAGGGGGCGAGTGCTGGCGGCCAGTGACTCGGCCAGCTCCGCCTGGTCGGCGTGACCCGCCTCGCGCAGGGCGCGGGCCAGGTCGGCGCACTGCTCGGGCAGGAAGCTGACGGCGGCGTTGCCGGCGGGGGCGTCGAGCACCTTGGCCACGGCAGCTGCCAGGCTGGCCTCGGGGTTGAGCAGCGGGGCAGGATAGTAAATTTCCAGCCAGTCGCCCTGGGTGTTCTGGGTGCCGATACCGAGTGCAAAGCTGAGCATGTCTGTGTCCTTGTGGAGATGGCGTGTCTTGGGAGGCGGGCCGCCGGCGAGGCGGTGGCCGCTGTGTTCGGGTGACCTTAGCCGGTCAGGGCGTCATAGTCGCCGTCGCGGTAGCCGACGAGGATCTCGTCGCCGGTGTCGAGCAGCGGTCGCTTGAGCAGGGTGGGGTTGGCGAGCAGCAGCTCCCGGGCCTTGTTGGCGTCCACCTCCTGCTTCTCCTCGTCGGGGAGGTTGCGCCAGGTGGTGCTGCGCTTGTTGAGGGCCTCCACCACCGGCACCTTCTCGAGAAGATGCTCGAGCAGGGCGGCGGAGAGGCCGTCCTCGCGCAGGTCATGGAACAGGTAGGGAATGCCGGTGCCGTCCATCGCCTTGCGCGCGCGGCGGCAGGTGTCGCAGTTCTTGATGCCGTAGAGGGTGAACATCACAGCCTCCTCTCGATGAAGCGACGCAGGCGGCGAGCCGCCTCCACGGTGGGGGCTACCTCGGCCACCAACGCCAGGCGGATCCGACCGCTGCCGGGATTGACACCCTGGGTGCCGGGACGCCCCATATACGAACCGGGCAGGACGCTGACGTGCTCCTCGGCGTAGAGCGCCCGGGCGAAGGCCTCGTCATCGCCGCCGGGCACCGCCGGCCAGAGGTAGAAACTCGCCTCGGGCGCCGGGAAGTCCATCACCGGGGCGAGGATCTCGGTGACCGCGGCGAAGGTCTCGCGGTAGGTGTCGCGGTTGGTGCGCACGTGGGCTTCGTCATTCCAGGCGGTGATCGAGGCGTGCTGCACCGGCAGCGCCATGGCGCAGCCGTGGTAGGTGCGGTAGCGCTTGAAGGGGGCGATCAGTGCGGCATCGCCGGCCACGAAGCCGGAGCGCAGCCCCGGCAGGTTGGAGCGCTTGGAGAGTGAGTGGAAGACCAGGCAGCGACGGTAGTCGTGGCGGCCAAGCGATGCGCAGGCCTCCAGCAGCCCCGGCGGCGGAGTCGCCTCGTCCAGATAGAGCTCCGAATAGCACTCATCGGAGGCGATGAGGAAGTCATGCTCATCGGCCAGGGTGATCAGCTTCTGGAACTCCGCCAGGGGCGTCACCGCACCGGTGGGGTTGCCCGGGGAGCAGAGAAACACGATCTGCACCTGGCGCCAGGTCTCGGCGGGCACGGCATCGAAGTCGGGCCGAAAGCCGTTCTCGGCGCTGCAGTCCAGGTAGAGCGGTTCGCCGCCGGCCAGCAGGGTGGCGCCCTCGTAGATCTGATAGAAGGGGTTGGGTACTACCACCCTGGCCGGACGGGTGCGATCCAGCGCGGCCTGGACGAAGGCGAAGATCGCTTCGCGGGTGCCGTTCACCGGCAGCACCTGGGTCTCCGGATCGAGGCCCGCGAGCCCGAAGCGTCGCGTTGCCCAGCCGGCGATGGCCGTGCGCAGTTCGGGGAGTCCGGCGGTGGCGGGGTAACGGGCGAACTCGGCCTGGTGCTCGACCAGGGTGGCCAGCGCCGCCGGGTAGGGGGCGTGCTGGGGCTCGCCGATGGTCAGCGGCACGTGGGCCAGCCCCTCGGGGGGCGTCACGCCGGCCTTGAGGGCGGCGAGCTTCTCGAAGGGGTAGGGTTTGAGGGCGTCGAGATCGGGGTTCATGGGTATCCAGGCGCGCCTCGCCGGCCGTGGCCTCGGGCGTCGTTATGTGAGTCGTTATCGAGCGACGTTGTCGGAAGGGGCTTGATTATAGGGAAGGCGGGAGAATGCCTCAAACGGGCCTACCCGGAGACATCCAGCACCTCCACCAGCCGCTCGCGCAGCCGCGCCTGGCGCTCGGGGTCGGTGAGCGGCCGCCCGGCCTTGTCGGTGATGTAGAAGACATCCTCCACCTTCTCGCCCAGGGTGGCGATCTTGGCCGCGGAGAGCGCGATGTCCTGCTCCATGAAGATGCGCCCTACACGGGCCAGCAGGCCGGGGCGGTCGGGAGCGATCAATTCCAGCAGGGTGCGCTCGTTGGCCGGGTCCTGTTCGATGATCACCTCGGTGGGGACACGGAAGTGGCGCAGTTGGCGAGGCGTGTGGCGGGTGACGATCTGCGGATAGTCGTCCGGATCGTCGAGTTCTTCCACCAGATAGGCACGAATCTCCTCGATGCGGGCGGGGTCGCGAATCGCCTGGCCATGGTCGTCGAGCACGATGAAGGTGTTGAGGGTCCAGTCGCTGCTGGAGGTGGCGATGCGGGCGTCGTGGATGGAGAGGCCGAGCTGGTCCAGGGCGGCGGCGGTAGCGGCGAAGAGGTCGTCCACCGAGCGGGTATGGATAAAGACCTTGGTGCCACCCTCGGCCATGTCATCGGCGGGAACGCTGATCAGGATCAGCGGCAGCTGGCTGCCGCCGTGGGCCAGGATGCCCTGGGTCTGCCAGGCGATCTCGCTGGGGGCGTACTGCAGGAAGTACTCCTCGCCCAGCGACTCCCACAGGTGTTCCACGCTGGCCATGTCGGCGCCGACCGCGGCAAGTAGCGACAGCGCCTCGCTGCGGGTCTCATTGACCCAGTCGTCTCGCTCCAGCGGGTTCTCGAGGCCGCGGCGCAGGGCCCGCTTGGTCTCGGCGTGGAGCTGGCGCAGCAGCGAGGCGCGCCAGCCGTTCCACAGTGTCGGGTTGGTGGCGTTGATGTCGGCCACGGTGAGGACGTAGAGGTAGTCGAGACGGGTTTCGTCGCCCACCAGGCGGGCGAAATCGGCGATCACGTCGGGGTCGGTGGTATCCCGCTTCTGGGCCACCATCGACATGGTCAGGTGGTGCTCCACCAGCCAGCTCACCAGGCGAGTGTCGCGGGTCGACAGGCCGTGGCGTTCGGCGAAGCCCTCGACATCCCGGGCGCCGAGGAGCGAGTGGTCGCCGCCGCGCCCCTTGCCGATGTCATGGTAGAGCCCGGCGATCCACAGCAGCTCCAGCTTGGGCAGCTGGTGGATCAGGGCGGCGGCCACCGGGAAGGTCTCGCGGGCCTCGGGCTTGCGGAAGCCGTGGATGCATTTCAGCAGCCGCAGGGTGTGGGCGTCGACCGTGTAGATATGGAAGAGGTCGTGCTGCATCAGCCCCACCGCGCGGCCGAACTCCGGCAGATACTTGCCCAGTACGCCGTAGCGGTTCATGCGTCGGAGCTGGCGGGCCACGTTGCCGCCTGAACGCAGCAGTTCCATGAACAGACTCTGGTGACGCACGTCGTCCCGGTAGAGGTCGTCCATCAGGTGGCGATGGTCGCGGATCAGGCGAATGGTGTCGGCGCGGACCCCCTCGATCTCCGGGTGTTCGGCCATCAGCAGGAAGAGCTCCAGCAGCGCCGCGGGCCGGTCTCGGAAGACGGTGCGCGAGCGCGCCTGGATGTAGCCGCCGCGGATCTCGAAGCGATCGTTGAGGGCGGTGGTGTCGAGCACCTCGCCGGCGTGGAGGATCGCCTCGTCGAAGTGCTGCAGCAGCATATCGTTGAGCCCGGCCAGGGCCGTGACGTGGCGGTAGTAGCGCTTCATGAACTGTTCGACGGCGAGGCGCTCCGGGCTGTCGCGGAAGCCGAACAGCTCGGCGATGGTGCGCTGATGGTCGAACTGCAGGCGGTCCTCGGCGCGTCCGGTCAGCATGTGCAGGGCGTAGCGCACCTGCCACAGGAAGGCCTGGCCCTGGCTGAGGATGCGCAGCTCGGGGTCGTTCATGAAGCCGTTGGCGACCAGGTCCTCGTAGCGCTGGCTGCCGAAGTGGCGCTTGGCCACCCAGCCGATCATCTGGATGTCGCGCAGGCCCCCGGGGGAGCTCTTGATGTTGGGCTCGAGATGGTACTCGGAGTTGTTGAAGCGTTGGTGGCGGCTGATCTGCTCCTGCCACTTGGCCTCGAAGAAGCGGTCGGCGGGCCAAAGTCGCGTGGGCGCGAGGCGCGCTTTCATGGCCCCGCGCAGCCGCTCCGGGCCGGCCACGGTGCGGCTCTCCAGGAGGTTGGTGATCACCGTGACGTCGGCCGCGGCCTCGCGCTCGCAGTCGGATAGCGACCTGACGCTGTGGCCGATCTCCAGGCCGATGTCCCACAGGAAAGTGATAAAGGCGGTGAGCGACTCTCGGTAGGGCGCATCGTCGTCCTGCTCGAGCAACAGCAGCAGGTCGATGTCCGAGTGGGGGTGTAGCTCGCCGCGGCCGTAGCCGCCCACGGCGAGCAGGGCGAGGCCCTCACCCTCGGGCCACTCATGCTGCTCCCAGGCTACCGCCAGCAGCTGGTCCAGGCACCAGGCGCGACCATGGATCAGGTCGCGGATGTCGGCACCCTCCCGGAAGCGTCCGTCGAGCCGTGCCTGGATCTCGCGCAGCGCCGCCTTGAAGGGGGCGATGGGCGAACGGTTGCCCTTGAGCTCGGCGCGGAAGGCATCGGCGTCGAACAGGCTCGCGTCGGGGGAGAAACGGTAGTGGTGGAGCAGCATGGTGTCAGCGCTCGAGGAAGGAGAGGTCTTCGTCGCGGCGAGCGGTGAGCACCTCGACGCCGGTCTCGGTCACCAGCAGGGTGTGCTCCCACTGGGCGGAGAGGCTGCGGTCCTTGGTAATGGCGGTCCAGCCGTCGCGGAGTACCTTGGTGCGGGAGTCGCCGACGTTGATCATGGGCTCGATGGTGAAGCACATGCCGGCAGCCAGTTCGATGTCTGCCTCGGGGGCGTAGCCGTCATAGTGCAGCACCTGGGGCTCCTCGTGGAAGCCGGCACCGATGCCGTGGCCGCAGAAGTCGCGCACCACGGAGTAGCCGCTGGCCTCGGCATGGCCCTGGATGGCGCGGGCCAGCGCCGAGAGGCGCACGCCAGGGCGCACCAGGGCGATGCTCCGGTAGAGGCACTCCTGGGTGACACGACACAGCCGCTCGCCCTGGATGGTCTCGCCGATCACGAACATCACGCTGGAGTCGCCGTGATAGCCGTCGGCGGTCCTCACGGTGATGTCCAGATTCATGATATCGCCCTTCTTCAGCGTCTTGCTGTCGTCGGGGATGCCGTGGCACACCACGTGGTTGATGGAGGTGCACACCGATTTGGGAAAACCGTGGTAGTCCAGGGGGGCGGGGGTGGAGCCGAGTTCGTCGACGATATGGGCGTGGCAGCGGCGGTCGATCTCGCCGGTAGAGATGCCAGCCTTGACGAAGGGGGTGATCATTTCCAGCACACTGGCGGCCTGGCGGCCGGCTTCGCGCATCTTCTCGATCTCGTCGGGCGTCTTGATGGGTACGTTCATGGAATCTCGAGGATAGGGTGGGGTCGCCTGGCGACTTCAACTTGCGCATGATCCATGGTATAAAGCTGCGCGTCTTCCTGCAATCGCCCGTCCTTCATCGCCCACCCACGTCGAAGCTTCGCCGTGAGGGCCATGCGAGTAGCGGCGGCAGGGCGGCTAAATTCAATGCAACGCCTTGAAATCACACACGCACCGGCACATGGTCCCGGGTGCTGTCGTGGTCATCATTGCGATGATGCGGCGGTCGGATCCATGGGGTGCGTGGAGGCCTAAC
>PWIZ01000408.1 GCA_003560175.1 Halomonas sp.
CAAGGTTCTTCCCCGGTCGCAATGAGGTCTTCCTGATCCATTTTATCCATCTTACCATCTGTGCATAACACATACGCATATTTATTATTATCGGGTAAGATGGACACGAGTTCTTCACAATGTTTAGACATCGAACCGCTCTTACTGTTGTAATAGATGTATACCATCATTTCTCCGAACCCTCCTCTGTTTCATCGTCGACTATACCCAACAAATCCAGCGCGAACTCAGTTTCCTTCCCTATACGGAAGAAATACAGCAAGTCTTCATCAGTATATGCTGTGGGTGGAGACTCTAGGAATCGGTCCTTGTCGATTTGATAGGGGCCACCATACGGTCCTCTGATTATGTGCTCTACGCCGTCTTCCATACTCTGATACAAACGGTCATGTCTGAGGGACCTATATACAATATGGATGTCTTCTGTGTCCCTATATACAGAGTACCTGACCATGCCCCTTTTCGCAACTATTTCTTCAATCATCCTTTTCACCTGCCCTATCTTCTAAATGTTCATCGGGTATTTTCATATATCCAACCTCCTCCTCACGGAGTCCATTTCGTCTTGTTTTTGTTTGATACGGTTATCTATTGTATCTATTATGTGATGGCGATACGGTTCTATTTTTTGTACCGTGCCCTTACTAAGTCTGTCACCGATGGTCTCGACTCGGAAGGGGGCAACGGGGTCCGCACAAAACCTATCCACGTAATCGTCCGCATACTGAGGGAACCTGTCATACATGTGAGCTTTGGCTTGTTCCACAATTATTTCCCACTGTGCGCCATCACTAAAGAGACTCCCGTGGTCTTGTGTCTTATAGAATCGCGTCCCCTTCGGATTGGTAGATACGTATCCGGCAGACACCAAGTTCATGAGACTAGTGGCTATATATGTTTTCTTCTTACTCATGCCGCGCTCTTTGAGCGAATCCGCAATCTCATCTATTTCGATACCGTAATCTTCCTCCCGTCTCAGACCACCGCACCATGTGTCATCCTCATCAACATAGTCACCCAGACCGCCGCCTCCACCATGCTTCACGGGGATGATCTCCAATAGTTCCCTTCCGATGTCGTTAACATGCAGACTCGCATACATTATAGAACGGCCTGCCAGTTCCCATGCCATCCAATTGTCGGCCGGAGTGCAGAATATATTCCCATCGTATAGGTCTTCACGCTCTTTGTGGTAGAAGGTGGCAATGGCCTCGGGCACATCCAGGAAATAATCTATCACGCTGTTACTAACAGTGAACTCCTTTGGTATCAGAGCCTGCATTGACATGGCGCAAGGATTATATATCGGGACCGAAAACGAGGGGTCTGTGCCAGAGAAATTCATACAGTCCTCCATATGGTGCCGAATCTCCAACATCTTGGTGGTTCCGCCACGATATATCTCTGACCGAGGCATCATCCTCAGTTCGGCCTTGGTCTCATGGATTAGTTCATTGAGGGCGCGATTACTGTCCATTTGGATGGTGAACATGCGTCGTGCCATTTCATCGCCAATCTGGTGTTTGTTCTCTGTGGCAATGGTAAAGAGACACGCCAGGGGTTTCAGTCGGAATTTCTTCACGTCACTGTCTTGACCCCTCATAACGGTTCGGGAATAGACATACGCCTTACCCTCCGAAATGGTTTTGAGGATATCCTCATTGGTCGTGTTCTCTTGTTTCAACATGTATTGGAGTTCGGGAACGATGAAAAAACGCGCATCGTTCCACTTTGCCAATGTTGTGTCGTTTAGGAGACCCTTGCCAGACGCACCCGTCGCATAAACCACGTTGGGGTGATCGTCATCGAAGACGGTATCACCGAACAATAGGTTCGCCATCCCGTCGACCATAACGGTCTTACCCACGCCCGAATCGCCACGTACAAGCATGTTCTCCCTCTTGATGGGATACACTAAGGATATTAGTGTCCTCGCACATTCGTTCCCGATGAGAGGTCTCATCTTGCCACCATAGTGGCACTCCCGGAAGTAATCGTTAATGTCGGTTATTTCTATAGTCATTAAGATTACTCCTCGAATGTGTCACCGTTTTCGATACGTTCAATCACATAATCTACCTCATATGTCGTCAGTCCGGAACCCCGAAGGAACTCTCGCAACTGAGCGATACTATCCTCTGGTGTTAGGGGTGAGTTCATATGGGCCAACCGACCACGCTTAGCTACCTTCTTCTGGAGAGGGGTTAGGGTGATCTGGGGTTTGGGTTCCTCTGCTGGCGCTACAGGGCCAGCGTCATGGGTTCCCTTAAAATCCAGGTCGTCACCAAAGACCTCATCGAAGGCATCACGGGGTGCCATCTTGGGGGCAGGGGTCGTCTCCGCCGGAGTGCGAGCGCCCGTGCCAGCATCCGCTGCAACCTTACTGGGTGCAATAAACTGTACATTAAAGTACTTAGGTTTCTTGGGAGGCTCCATCTTCTCGACAACGAAATGTCCAGTCATGAAATCCTCATGGGTTATAAGACCGCTCCCGACCATCTGTTTATATATCTCGCTTATCTCCATTGCGAGGGATGCCTGCATATCGATGATGAACTCCTTGCCGTCCCACCTGTACCTGTCCTGTATAAGGTTAGCACGGGGTCCGCCCGAAGTCTCATTGTAACCAACCGCACCGCCCTCTTGCCAAAACACCTTGATACGTGTCTTGTACTTGTTGACAATGTTGCGGTTCGCCTGGCAATGCATACAGGTACTCGTACCATCACACATCCCATACGTCCACTTTCCAGTATGGTCTTTCCATACGTGGCCTTTCACATGCTCGCCTAAAAAGACGCGACCGGTCTTACTGACCTCTGGTGCGTCCATCAACTGTATCTCTGCTCTTTCTCCTTTGTAGAAGTAGAAAAAGTCCTCACTTTTACCGACACTCATTTACAATTTCCTCCAGTCTCTTTCTTTCGGGGTGGTTGGGGTTCTTATACCGCCCCCACTCCCTAATAACTATAACATCGTTCTCGTATTTAAGTCTTTCGACTTCTTCGGGGCCCGCGTCATATACGAAGTGGGTATCTCGCCCCTTCTTCACTTCGATCTTGGCTCTCACTCACATCCCTCTCCTGACAAACCCATCCTCTGGACCTTATTCTGTACAGAAGAGAGGGTGCGGTTGAGATACGAGGCCAGTCTTTGGGTGGGTACTCTACCGTAGTAAGTTCTCACCACCGATTCCTCTTCGCCGGTCCATGGGCGATTTCGCCCCATACCAACAAGTTCCTCCAGTTCGGGTATCTTTATCATTTCATTTCCCTCCTCTGTGTGTTATCGTCTGGCACGCCGGTGCTGGAGAAGGATACAGTTTATCCTCCACATGTACATGGGAGTCTTCTTTCCCTTCCCACTTCAACATCACATATCCCGTATGAGGGCACCAAGTACCACCAATCATCAGTGCGAATTCGTCACGGGCCTTCCAGCCGGGGATTATCACTCCAACCATGTTCTCAGTTTTCACAGAGACGAAGTAGTGAGCGTGTGACCTCAGCACTATATCGATGGGACCATACTGATCCTCACCCGCGTGCTGTGCCAATGTCATAATCTCCTTCGCGATGGCTGTGGTCCTGAACCCAGTGGACGATGTGACGCCCACCTTGTGAGCGATATGGACGCGTTTCCCACCTATCTCCAATACCATTTCGGGCGCGAAGACTGCCTTGCGACCTCTCTTTATCAGTTCACTCACTATATATTCCTCAACGGCAGGCAAGCCCTGAGAACCTTTACTATGATACCCACTCCCTGCGGTAACATAATAACACTCTGTGTCAATCTCCATCAAAAGGTCCACAGCAACATCGGCTTGCTGGTATATGTCTGTAGTCCAGACGCCAGCACCGCGTTGTTTGTATTGCTGTCCTTCACACACGTCGCCATTGACGATAACCGCGTCCAGTCTTCCCTCTTGACACAACGTGTCACACATATCCATCCAATAGCCATAAAGGTTCCGTTGGGCTGAATTCGCTATAATGGTAATCGCTTGTCCCCTCACTTCGTCTTTAACTGCGAATCGAGGGGGCGCCAAACCATAATATGAACCGACGTGTAAATCACCAACGGCCAAAACACGCCACTCTTTTACATTCTTATCAGCTCTCATCATTTCTTTGCCTCCGTTTTTTTTACTTTCCTCGTTTTAATTTTTCCGTCAACCCTCTTAACGTTCCACCCTCTTCCCGTGATCTCATAGTTCCAACCGTGTTCCAGGATATCCTTTATCCAAGAAACAGACTGCTCTGTATCTAACGGCCACCAAACGGGCATGATGAATGATACCTTACGGGCTTTCGTGTGGACTGTTTTCTTATAACGGAAGGCAGGAACCCTCAGTGCCTTCGGCACCGTCTTGAATGGCTCTATGAGGAGGATTGCGCGCCCTTCGCACGCACCCATCAGTTCAGCCAATTGGTCGTTCAGACGACCAGATATCGTACTATCATACGCATCAGAGAAACCCTTCCGCTCGATACCGATAATACAGCCCTGTGGATGCACTGGACTACCTTCGGGAAAAATGATTATGTAATCACCCCACGCCGCATAACAGTCCAACCCGAGATACTTTCTACAGGCATCGGCATCCTTTTCTACTGTTTTTACGCTTTCGTCTTCAAACAGGGCCTTAGCGAGCGGTGCCCACTTGCCCAACCGTTTCTCCATTGTGTCAATCAACACAACGGGGTCCGTTTCTTTAGTAAATATATTTCTAGTCAATGTGTCTCCTCCTACTCATGGTGTATTCTAGGCGCGACAACAGCCGTAACATGCATCTTCTCTGTACTATACTCCAAATAAATCGGCAAGTCACTACCGATAACAAGCGTTATGTCTTCCACATCCTTATGGATCGGTTTCAAGGCATATTCCAAAAATTCAGGGTCGTAGCGGGAATGGAACTGCCCGTCTGGGACCTCGGCACTTATGATATCTTCAGGTGGTATCATAGTAACCGCTGCATCTGCGCCCTTCTCGGCGAAGACGAGCAGCCTCCCATCATACATGAACTCCACTTCGTCGCCGACAGTCTTTATCATCTTTACGGCCGACCTTACCGCTTCCATGGGAACTATTACGGTGTTCTCACCCCTTACGCGTGGCATTGCGGTGGGGCCGGTAGCCGCACCCATCGTTGCGAAGGTCCTCTTCAGACGGCCTGTTTTAAGTGTCACTTTGCCCTGGTCTATATTCATAGTTATTGTATCCTTCTGACCAAAAGCCCTGACAACTTCTTTCATTTTATCAATGGGCATCCAGTGGATTTGTTCCGACACTTCGTATTCTTCAAATGATTCCATAGGTACTATGACTTGTGCCATGGTTGTTAAAGAATAATCGGCCACCAATATTTCAAGACCCTCTTTAAACCGGAAGCGCACCGCGTCCTGAACATAGGGGTCTATTACAGAAACTATGTCTTTAAACAGTTTCGCAGACATCTGTACTTGCATTATAATTCCCTCCTTCCGGGTTCAACAAGTTCCTCTTCCTTTAGTAATCCATCACACCGGGGGCATCTGAATATACTGGATTTTTCACCGTTCCCGATCCGGTCTCTTCCCCTAACATACTCATCACACCGGTGACACAATCCTTTGACGCTGCAAACAGAACACATGTAAACGTTTTCAGGATTATCTTCCTCTTCAAAGAAGATAACGCCACATTCGTAACACGTCCTGTGCTGTCTAAGGGGTCCGTCATCATACACTCTCATTCCCATACACAATCCTCCATAAATTCATTATCGTTGAAGGGTATTGCGGAGGGGTTGAAATGGGGACATATGTCTTGGTACTCGCACCACGGACATAGTTTGCCGGGCTTTGGTTCAAACCTACCCTCCCTAATACCATCTACCATATCTTCTACTAGGTATATAAGTCTTTCGGTGGTGAATTCTTCCGGGGCACTCTTCATACTACCTTCTGAAATGAAGGCAAAAAACATGTCGGGTGGGGACTCTGCGTCAATAAGAATTTGATAAACCTTACCCTGTATGTGTTTTTCCTCGGCAAGATGGAACCATTTAGATTTGCCAGTCTTCCAGTCTATAACCCTCTTTCCGTCATAGTAATCTATATACCCATGCAGGTTTGGCAAATCCGTCCGCCCCGGAATCTCTACCGTATAATGATCTTCAATAGATATCGGCCAAGGAAGTCCCTGTTTCTCACGATGTAGTTCAAACTTTATCATATTGGATATGGTTTTTTCTACCTTTTTCTGAACGGTCGTGTTCCATTCTGGGTTCACACCGTGCATCATTTTGTCCCTTATGATGTTATCCCAATCTGCCGGGCGCTCTGGTTGTTTATAAATCGATTCCATTACTTCATGAACCAACGAACCAAATTCCATAGCAGACTTGTCAGTCTCAGACTGGGGCTGTTCGGTTGCATGTGCCCAAAATTTAAAAGGACAATGCGTGTATCTTGCGATACCGCTCGCTGACACTTGGTCGGGCACTTCGATGGGCACCGTCTTCATTCTTTGCACCCCAAGACTACCCGTATCCCCCTTGCAGAAAGAGAAATCAATCGACAGTGTGTGTTATAATCAACATAATTATCGACATAGTAGTCTACATCAGCGTCGTTATAATCCAAACCATGGTCCTCAACAAGTTCGTGAACCGCCTCTAATAGTTTCACGGCGACACTCATGTTTTCCACCTGTATCAACATATGGTTAAAGGAATGTTCAGACGTTTCTGCTTTCATTCTCTCTACCAAGATTGCGTAATCACTTGGGTAATCCATGTGTCCTTCCAGACACGTCTCACAATAGAGACCGCCGTCAGCACCCCTCCTCATGTCCTCATCGGGAAGGGTGTTACC
>PWIZ01000343.1 GCA_003560175.1 Halomonas sp.
CGGCGGCGGGGCAGGGCGACGACCTGGCGCTGCTGGGGCTGCTGCAGCTGGTCAGCCCCGCGCTGCCCATCGGCGCCTTCGCCTTCTCCCAGGGGCTGGAGAGTGCCTTCGAGCTTGGCTGGGTCGCGGACGAGGCGAGCCTCGGCGACTGGCTCGAAGGGGTGCTCGAGGATGGCCTGACGCGCTGCGAGCTGCCGGCCCTTTCGCGCCTGCAGGCGGCCTGGGCGGCGGGCGACGGCGAGGCGGTGGCCGAGTGGGACCAGTGGCTTGCCGCCAACCGCGAGACCGCCGAGCTCGCCGCCGAGGACGCCCGTCTCGGGGCTTCGCTCACTCGCCTGCTGGGCAGCCTTGAGCTGCTGCCTGCCAGCACGGTGCATGGGGCGCCGGCTCTGCCGACGGGAGCCGGCTACGTCACGGTCTTCGCCTGGACGGCCCATGTCCGCAGGGTACCGGTGCGCCAGGCGCTGCTCGGCTTCGCCTGGGCCTGGCTGGAGAACCAGCTGGCCGTCGCCTGCAAGGCCCTGCCGCTGGGGCATACCGCCGCCCAGCGGCTGGTGGAGCGGCTGCGCCCGGCGCTGGTCTCTGCGGTGGACGAGGCGCTTGGGATGCATGACGACGACCTCGGCCCGGTGCTGCCCGGCCTGGCGTTGGGCAGCGCCCTGCATGAGACACAGTATTCGCGGCTATTTCGAAGTTAGTGCGGAAAACCAGGAGGAAAGACCATGACCCATTGCCTGCGGATAGGCGTCGGTGGCCCGGTGGGCTCCGGCAAGACGGCCCTGCTCAAGCAGCTCTGCCTGGCCCTGCGTGACCACTACGATATCGCCGTGGTCACCAATGACATCTACACCCGCGAGGATGCCGACTTCCTGCTCAAGCACGAGGCGCTGGCCGCGGATCGCATCCTCGGCGTGGAGACCGGCGGCTGCCCCCACACCGCCATCCGCGAGGACGCCTCCATGAACCTGGCGGCCATCGACGAGCTTCAGGAACGCCACCCGGGACTGGAACTGGTTCTGGTCGAGTCCGGCGGCGACAACCTCTCGGCCACCTTCAGCCCCGAACTCTCGGACCTGACCCTCTACGTGATCGACGTCTCCGCCGGCGACAAGATTCCGCGCAAGGGTGGACCGGGGATCACCAAATCGGACCTGCTGATCATCAACAAGATCGATATCGCCGAGCAGGTGCACGCCTCGCTTGAGGTGATGGAGCGCGACTCGAAGATGATGCGCGGCGAGCGCCCCTTTGTCTTCACCAACCTCTACGACGGCGTCGGGCTCGAGACGATCATCCAGTTCATCCTCGAGCGCGGCATGCTGCCGGAACGCCGGCCCGAGGCCGCCACTTCGGCCTGACGCCACTCCCGACCGATAACACCATCACCCCCCATACCCCCCGGCAAGGAGATCGCCACCATGACCTCACTCTCGACCTGTCTCTCGAAACGCGCTGCGACGGCTGCCGCGGTCACTGGCCTGCTGCTCGTCGCCGGCTCGGCCCTGGCCCATCCGGGCCACGGCGCCCCCGACGTCCATGCCCATACCGGCAGCCCGTTGCTGCTGGTGGGGGCCTTCGCTGTGCTGGGCGTGACGGGCCTGGCCCTGCTGGCACGGCGGGCGCTGTGCCAGCGCCGGCTGCAACGACAGCGCTGAGCGCCGGTTTCCCTAGGCTCGGCCACCATACCGATCACCCGGCCAGTGGCCGGGCGATCTGAGTCTATCGGGTCGGTCGTTGCCTTAGGGCAGCAGGATGGTGGAGCCGGTGGTCTGACGGCCCTGCAGGGCGTCCTGGGCCCGGCCCGCTTCCGCCAGGGGGTAGCGGTGGGAGATATCGACCTTGAGCTTGCCGCTCTCGAGCATGGCGAAGAGCTCGTCGGCCATGCCCTGGAGCCGCTCGGGCGTATCGGCATAGCCGTTGAGGCTGGGGCGGGTGACGAACAGCGAGCCCTTCTGGTTGAGGATGCCGATATTGACGCCCTCCACGGCCCCGGAGGCGTTGCCGAAGCTGACCATCAGCGAACGCGGCTTGAGGCAGTCCAGCGAGGTCTCCCAGGTGTCCTTGCCCACCGAGTCATAGACCACGTCGCACATGGCGCCATCGGTCAGCTCGCGCACCCGGGCTACCACGTCTTCCCTGGTATAGTCGATGGTGGCCCAGGCGCCGTTCTTCTCGCCCAGCGCCGCCTTTTCGGGGGAGCTCACGGTGCCGATCAGCTTCACGCCCAGGGCCCTGGCCCACTGGCAGGCGATGGAGCCCACGCCGCCGGCGGCGGCGTGCCAGAGGATGGTCTCGCCCCCCTTGAGCGCAAAGGTCTGGCGCATCAGATACTGTACGGTCAGCCCCTTGAGCATGCTGGCCGCGGCGGTCTCGAAGTCGACGGACTCGGGCAGCGCCACCAGCTTTTCGGCGGGCAGGGTGTGCAGCTCGGCGTAGGCGCCCAGCGGGCCCTGGGCGTAGGCCACGCGGTCACCGGGCGAGAGGTTCGTGACCCCTTCGCCCACGGCGTCGACGACGCCGGCGCCTTCGGTGCCGAGGCCGGAGGGCAGAGAGGGCGCCGGATAGAGCCCGGTGCGGAAATAGATGTCGATGAAGTTGAGGCCGATGGCGCGGTTGGCGACCCGCACTTCGCCCGGGCCCGGCTCGCCGGTGGAGGCCTCGACGAGTTCGAGCACCTCGGAGCCGCCGGTGCGGGCAAACTGGATACGCTTGGCCATGTCGATAAGTCCTTGTTTTAATATAAGCTGTATGGGATGAGTGACAGTCGGCATACGGGAAACATCCAAACGCCGATCGCCCGTCCGGTCAAGTCGGCATCGCCGGCGGCGGGCTCAGACGGTGTCGAGCCCCTCGACGAAGGCGCGCTTCTCCGCCTCGAAGAAGGTGCGCTCGTGCTTGAAGCGGCGCAGCACGGCCTGATCGTCGAAGGTCAGCGGTGTCGCCAGCCTGCCGGAGAGCGCGGCCGGGTGCTGGAAGGCGAGACCGACCCGCTGTCCCTGGCCGTTCTCGATCCAGCGGGTGAGTCCGCACTCATGCAGGAACGCCTCGTCGAGGGTCTCGGTCGGCGTTGCGCTGAGGGGCGCGTTGAGGGCCAGATCGCGGATCAGCCGCCGCAGAGGCTCTCGGCTCTCCTCGAGGGAGGCGGCGAGCCTGAGGGCCATCCCTTCGCCGCTTTCATCCATGACCAGCAGCGCCAGCGCCAGGGGGCGGCCTCTGTCGTCCAGCAGGGCCCAGAGGCGAGCGGCCTCGGCGGGAAACAGCAGGTGACGGGTGCCGCTGAAGTCGACCAGCGGAGCCAGCCCCGCCTGGGTGCCATGCACCGCCGCGCACAGTCTTGCCAGACAGGCGTCGCGCCTGGCACCGGCCTCGAGACTCACTACCCTCATTGCTTCTCCCCGTTCGCATGACCTGATCGCGCGAAGCCTAGCACACTCCGGCCGCGGGCAAGACGCTGGGCGTGGTGCCACCGGGTCGTTATCAGCCGGCGCGGAAAACCGCTTACTTCTTAGTGAGCGGATGGATAGCGCGGCGTCCAGCAGGACGCCTTGTGTTTCTTGATCGCTTACATGATGTCGATCATGATGTAAGCCATGCAAACCGAACGCGCCTTCAAATACCGCTTCTACCCGACGCCTGAGCAGGAGGCCCTGCTGGCGCGGACGTTCGGGTGCGTGCGGTTTGTCTGGAATGCGGTGCTGCGCTATCGCACGGATGCCTTCTATGAGCGCCAGGAGAAGATCGGCTACAATGATGCCAGCGCCTTCCTGACGCAGCTAAAGAAGCAGCCGGACACCGCCTTTCTGGCCGAGGTCAGTTCGGTACCTTTGCAGCAGTGCCTTCGCCATCAGCAGTCGGCCTTCAAGAATTTCTTAGCCAAGCGGGCCAAGTATCCACGCTTCAAGTCGAAGAAGCAGCGACAGTCCGCGACCTTTGCCAGTTCGGCGTTTTCGTACCGCAACGGCCAGATCACGCTGGCCAAGTGCAGCGAACCGCTCAATATCCGCTGGAGCCGTGAACTTCCCTCAGCGCCAAGCACGGTGGTTGTGTCAAAGGACCGTGCCGGACGCCACTTCATCAGCTGTCTGTGCAAAGTGGAGACCGAGGCGCTGCCGATCACGCCGAAGATGGTGGGTATTGACCTCGGATTGAAAGACCTCTTAGTGACCAGCGATGGCACAAAGGTCAATAACCCGCGCCACACGGCACGTTACGCACGCAAACTGGCGCGGGCGCAGCGGCAACTCAGTCGCAAGCAAAAAGGCTCGAACAATCGCGCCAAGGCGAAGCAGAAAGTGGCCCGGTGCCACGCCAAGATCGCCGACACACGACTTGACCACCTGCACAAACTCACCCGGCAGATCGTTAACGAGAACCAAGTGATCTGCCTTGAAAGTCTCGCGGTGAAGAACATGGTCAGGAACCGGCACTTGGCAAAAGCCATCAGCGACGCGGGTTGGGGTGAGCTGGCCCGCCAGCTCCACTATAAGGCTGAATGGGCGGGCCGTCAGTGCGTCCAGATAGATCGCTGGTATCCCAGCAGCAAGCGCTGCCATGATTGTGGGTATGTGCTGGAATCGTTACCGCTCGACGTCCGCACCTGGGGTTGCCCTGGCTGTGGCGCCCAAGGCGTCGACCGCGACGTGAACGCCGCCCGCAACATCCTGCAAGCCGGTACCGCGCTGTTAGCCGGTGCAGGGTATTGAGGGAGTAATACCGAGGGGCACTCGGGAATCGACGCCTGTGGAGTTTGTGTAAGACCGGCAATGCCAAGGCATTGAGGCGACGGACAGTGAAGCAGGAACCAGGAAGGTGACAACCTGGGAATCCCCTTCCTTTCCGCCGTAGGCGGCAGCGTCCTAGAACGCTGAGGGAGGAGAGGATGTCAAGCTGTTGTCCATTCGCCGTCATGAAGGGCGCCGATGCCGCAATCCTTCGTCTTACCGGAGCCGAGCCCACTGCATGTCCCATCCCGCCATTGCCCTGCCACGTCTGATTGCCCACCGGGGACTGTCGGCCAGAGCCCCCGAAAACACCCTCTCTGCGGTACGCGCCGCCCATGCGGCCGACTGCCGCTGGGTCGAGCTGGACGTGCAGCTGCTCGGCGACGGTACGCCGGTGATCTGGCATGACGCCACGGTCAAGCGCTGCTCTGACGGTCGCGCACGGCTCGCCGACCTGAATCTGCCCCGTGCTCGCCGGTTGGACGTGGGCGGCTGGTTCGGCGATGAGTTTCGTGGCGAGCGTATCGCCACGCTTTCCGAGATGCTCGCACTGGTTGACGCCCTGGGGCTTGGACTGAACCTGGAGCTCAAGGTGAACCGCGGTCGAAGTGCCGCGGCCCTGGTGGAAGAGGCGATACCCGCGGCGCTGGATGCGCTGCCCCCCGAGCGGCTGATCGTCTCCTCCTTCAACGCCGCGGCGCTGGCCTGCGCCCGGGATCTGGCCCCCGCCTCGCGGCTGGCCCTGGGCGCACTCTTTGAAGGCATTCCCGGCGACTGGCGGCAGCGCTGCGAGGCGCTGGAGGCCTTCAGCGTTCACGCCGACTGGAAACGCCTCAGTCGACGCGGTGCCCTGGCGGTCTGCGAGGCGGGCTATCCGCTGCTCTGTTACACCGCCAATGATCCGGCGGCCTTCGCTCATCAGTGGAGCTGGGGCGTGGCCAGCGTCATCAGCGACGATCCCCCCTGTTTTGCGGGCCACCTTCCTCACAACGCCTGAGCCGCCGACGGTCGTCAATGCGTACGGGCCGCCCCTTGGGGCGGCCCGTACGCTGGCTGCTTGCATAATGCCTGGAAGTAGGTCGCTGTCTCAGCGGGTGGCCTGAGTGACCTCGTCGCGGCCGTCATCCTGCTCAACGACCATGTCGTCCTCGACGTGGATCGGCTCCTCGTCCTCGGCGTCGCGCACGCTGCGGGCGCGGTGCTCGATCAGGAAGTAGAGGATCAGGCCGATGCCCAGGCCCCAGGCGGCGCCGTGGGTGGCCAGTACCACGCCCATGATGCCGGCCACGCCCATGGCGGTGGCGTTCTTGATCTGCTCCACGGCCACGGCGATGCACAGGTAGCCGGTGATCAGCAGGGTGATGGAGAGCGCGATCGGCAGCACCGGACGGAAGGCGGTGATCAGCGGCAGCATGAACAGCGCAAAGAAGCCGACGATCCAGAACACCGCGGTGCCGGAGTAGATGCTCTCCATGGCCTTGCGGCCATAGCGGTAGCGCTCGGTCACGGTCGCCATGGCGCCGGTGAAGAGCGGGCCGGCCAGGCCCGGGTAGGGGGCCAGCAGGGAGTGCATCAGGTTGCGCAGGCCGGTGATCAGGTGCACGCGGTCGACGTCGACCTCGATCTTCTCGTCGGGACGCAGGTGGTCGACGCGCTTGATCAGGGTCTGGCCGACGATGATGTCACCGAAGGCGATGATGTAGGCGATGATGGCGGTGGGAATCGCGGCGATCATCAGCTCGGGGCCGGGGGCGCCGATGGAGAAGGGCAGGTAGGCCCAGATGCCGGCGAAGTCGGGGACGGCGATGCCCCACTCCACCGTCGGTAGCGGGTATTCGCCCACGCCCCAGCCGATGGTCATGGTGATCAGCATGCCCGGCACCATGCCGTAGGCGACGATGTTGCGGGCCCAGCGATACTTCTCGGCCAAGTCGCGGAAGGAGAGCGAGAACAGCACATAGAGGGTGATCAGGCCGCCGATGCCCAGCGAGATCGGAGTATTGTAGAGCCGGCCACCTACGCTGATCTCGCCGCTGATGGCGGCGATGCCGGCGCCCAGCAGGATGCCCGCCTTGATGGAGTCGGGGACGTTGTTGACCAGCTTGGTACCCAGGCGCGTGACGGCCATGAACAGGA
>PWIZ01000206.1 GCA_003560175.1 Halomonas sp.
AATCGTCACCATGGAGGATCTTGCCGAGCAGTCCGTCGATGACCTGCTGGACATCGAAGGGATGGACGAGGAGCGCGCCGCGGCACTGATCATGACTGCCCGTGCGCCCTGGTTCGAAGGAGAATAGCGCGCAATGCGCCAAGCCCGGCACCAACTGGCCGGGTAACAGTATTCGAAAGCGAACAGAATTGGGGTCACGGGCTCAGGAGGGTCGTAATGTCAGAGATGACCGTTAAAGATTTCGCAGCGAAGGTGGGGCGCGACGTGCCCCGTCTGCTGGAACAGATGAAAGAGGCCGGTCTCGGCCACAAGACCGAAGGCGATGCGGTGTCCGAGGAGGACAAGCGTCAGCTGCTGGATTTCCTTACCAAGAGTCACGGTGGGGACACTAGTGCTACGGCGCCCAAGAACCGCATCACCCTGACGCGGAAGACGCGCAGTCGCATCAATACCGGCGAGCGGGGCAAGACCATCGAGGTGCAGGTGCGCAAGAAGCGCACCTACGTCAAGCGCGCCGAAGATGATGTTGCGCCGGAGCCGGTAGAAGATGCCGGGCCGCGCCAGCTGGTCGGTGACATGGCCGATTCCCAGCAGGCCCAGGCCGAACAGGAAGCTCGCGATGCTGAGGCTTCCAAGACTCGCGCCGCTGAGGAGTCCGCCCGCGAGGCAGCGGCCAAGCTCGAAGCCGAGAAGGTCGTCACCCAACCGCAGGTTCTGGTACCGGAACTGGTGGAGCAGCCGGCCGGCGATGAACAGCCTGCGCCGCCCAAGGAAGGTCGCACCGACCGCCGTACCGCACCGCCGAAGAAGACAGCCGCCAAGAAGGGGCGTCACGAGCGCGACGACGATGATCGCGATGAGCGTCGTCGTGGCGGCGGCAAGAAGGTCAAGCGTGCCGAGCGTCGCGGCGGTCGTCGTGGCGGCTCCCCGGGCGGCGGCAAGCACGGCTTCCAGAAGCCGACTCAGCCGATCGTCCGCGAAGTCTCCATCCCTGAGTCGATCAGCGTCGCCGACCTGGCCGACAAGATGTCGATCAAGGCCAACGAAGTCATCAAGGCCATGTTCAACATGGGCGCGGCAGTGACCATCAACCAGACCATCGATCAGGACACTGCGTCCATCGTGGTCGAGGAGATGGGACACAAGGCCAAGCTGATCAAGGATGATGCCCTCGAGACCGCGATGCTCGAAGGCATCTCCTACGAGGGTGAGGAGATCACCCGGTCACCGGTGGTCACCGTCATGGGTCACGTCGACCACGGCAAGACTTCGCTGCTCGACTATATCCGCAAGGCCAAGGTCGCCACCGGTGAGGCCGGCGGTATCACCCAGCACATCGGCGCCTACCACGTCGAGGACAATCATGGCGGTGTGACCTTCCTGGATACCCCGGGCCACGCGGCGTTCACCGCCATGCGTGCCCGCGGGGCCAAGGCGACGGATGTGGTCATCCTGGTGGTGGCCGCAGACGACGGCGTGATGCCTCAGACCATCGAGGCGATCGAGCACTCCCGGGCGGCCGAAGTGCCCATGGTGGTGGCGATCAACAAGATCGACAAGCAGGGCATTGATCTGGATCGGATCAAGAACGAGCTCTCGCAGCACGGCGTGATTTCCGAGGAGTGGGGCGGCGACACCCAGTTCGTGCACGTCTCTGCACATACTGGCGAAGGCATCGAGGATCTGCTCGAAGCCATCCAGTTGGTCTCCGAGGTTCTCGAGCTGAAGGCGGTGCCTGCAGCGCCCGGCAAGGGCGTGGTGGTCGAGTCGCGCCTGGACAAAGGGCGTGGCCCCGTTGCCACCGTGCTGGTCCAGAATGGCACCCTGAAGAAGGGCGATATCGTGCTCGCCGGCCTGCACTACGGCCGTGTGCGTGCTCTGACCAACGAGCTGGGCAAGCAGGTCGACGAAGTCGGGCCGGCCATGCCGGTGGAGATCCAGGGCCTCGATGGCACCCCGGATGCCGGTGACGACTTCATGGTCGTGGCCGACGAGAAGAAGGCCCGCGAAGTCGCCAACTTCCGTCAGGGCAAGTACCGCGAGGTGCGCCTGGCGCGCCAGCAGAAGGCCAAGCTGGAGAACATGTTCAGCCAGATGGGTCAGGACGAGGTGGCCAAGGTCAACGTCGTGCTCAAGGCCGACGTCCAGGGCTCACTCGAGGCCATCAAGGGCGCACTGGAAGAGCTCTCCACCGACGAAGTTCAGGTGGCCGTGGTCTCCTCCGGTGTGGGCGGCATCACCGGCACCGACGCTAACCTGGCGCTGGCCTCCGAGGCCATCGTGATGGGCTTCAACGTGCGTGCCGACGCCGCCGCCCGCGAGATCATCGAGCGTGAAGGCCTGGATCTGCGCTACTACAGCGTCATCTACCAGCTGATCGATGAGGTCAAGCAGGCGATGACGGGTATGTTGGCACCGGAGTGGAAGGAAGAGATCGTCGGCATTGCCGAGGTCCGTGACGTCTTCCGCGCGCCCAAGATCGGCGCTGTGGCCGGCTGCATGGTGGTCGAGGGTAGCGTCTTCCGTAACAAGAAGATCCGTGTGCTGCGCGACAACGTGGTGATCTACGAGGGTGAGCTCGAGTCGCTGCGCCGCTTCAAGGACGATGTCCAGGAAGTGCGCAACGGCATGGAGTGTGGCATCGGCGTGAAGAACTACAACGATGTTCAGGTCGGCGACAAGATCGAGGTCTTCGACCAGATCAAGGTCGAGCGTACCCTCTAAAGGCTCGAGGAGTCGTTCATGCGCGAGTTCAAGCGAACAGACCGGGTAGCCGACCAGCTCCAGAAGGAGCTGGCGGTACTCATCCAGCGCGAGGTCAAGGATCCGCGGCTGGGTATGGTGACGGTTAGCGGAGTCGAGGTCAGTCGTGACCTCGGCTATGCCGACGTCCACGTGACCCTGCTGGGTGAGGACACGCCGGAACAGATCAAGGAGAACCTCAAGGTTCTCAAGCAGGCCGCCGGTTTTCTTCGCAGCCAGATCGCCAAGCGTATCAAGCTGCGTCATGTGCCCGAGCTGCGCTTTCACTACGACGAGAGCGTGGTGCGAGGACAGCGCCTCTCCTCGCTGATTCAGGATGCGGTCGCCAGCGACCGCTCCCGCTCTTTCGACGAGAGCGGCGACGAGAAGCGTGATGAGAGTGTCGACCAGGACGGTGAACAGGCTGGCGAAGACGAACCCGGCAGCAACAGCGGGCGCGACTGATGGCGCGTCGGCGTCGCGGCTTACCGGTTAACGGGGTGCTGCTACTGGACAAGCCCAAGGGGCTTTCCAGTAACCACGCCCTGCAGCGCGCTCGGCGACTGTTCCAGGCCCAGAAGGCCGGTCATACCGGCACCCTGGACCCGATGGCCACCGGGCTGCTGCCGGTCTGCTTCGGTGAGGCGACCAAGTTCTCCGCTCACCTGCTGGCCGCCGACAAGGTCTACCGCACCCGGGTCGAACTGGGCGCGGTGACCGATACCGGCGACGCAGAGGGCGAGGTGGTCGAGCGGCCGGCGGTGCCGGTCCTCGCCGCTGCCGACGTGGAAGCCGTCCTGGAGAGTTTTCGTGGCGAGATCGAGCAGGTGCCGCCCATGTACTCGGCGCTCAAGCACCAGGGGCGTAAGCTCTACGAACTAGCCCGAGAGGGCAAGTCGATCGAGCGTGCAGCACGGCGTGTGACGGTGTATGATGCGCGGCTTCTCGACTTCGAGGGCGAGGCCTTCGAACTCCACGTGAAGGTCAGCAAGGGCACTTATGTGCGCACCCTAGCCGAAGATATCGGTCGGGCTCTGGGCAGCGGGGCGCACATCAGTGCGCTGCGCCGCCTGGAGACAGGCCCCTTCACTGAGGAGGGCATGTTGAGCCTCGAGGCGCTGGAGGCGCTGCCCGATCAGGCCGCCCGGGAGGCGATGCTGCTCCCCGTCGACGTGCTGGTCGCGCACCTGCCGAGGCTCGAGGTGGACGCCGCGGCCGCGGCTCACCTGAACCAAGGCCGGGCGGCTCGGGTCGATGCCTTGGGTATCGGCGCCGGCGAGACGGCCAGACTCTACTGCGACGGGGCCTTCCTGGGTCTCGGCGTGGTTACGGCGCCACAGGAGGTGGCGCCGAAACGGCTGCTGAGCACCGCAGCCGATTAAGGGAGAAACGCCCGAGACTGCAAATATGCGTGGTCTCACACATATATCATTCAGGCATATTGCTTACTGGAGAGACAGATGGCACTCACAGCCGAACAGAAGGCCACCATCGTCAACGATTTCGGTCGTGGCGACAACGATACCGGCTCCCCCGAAGTGCAGGTTGCCCTGCTGAGCGCCAACATCGATGGCCTGCAGGACCACTTCAAGACCAACAAGCAGGATCACCACTCCCGTCGTGGCCTGATCCGTATGGTCAACCAGCGCCGCAAGCTGCTGGATTACCTGAAGCGCAAGGATTTCGAGCGCTATCAGGCGCTGATTCAGCGTCTGGGCCTGCGCCGCTAAGCGACGCACCCCACGCGGTAGAGAAACGGGCAGCCTTCGGGCTGCCCGTTTTGTTTTCGGCTGAAGAACGAGGACCGGTCGTCGGATCAGCTCCGAGCGACGGCTGGGTAATCGAAAGCAGTGGGGAAATGTCGCTACCCGGTGGCCCCGACGGGCGTCAACCCCTAAAATGGTCGCCGAGTCGAAACGAACCAAACACAGAAAAGTAACGTTGAAGGAAGTCGCCGTGAATCCGGTCAAGAAGACATTTCAGTATGGTCGCAGCACCGTCACCATGGAAACCGGGCGCATCGCCCGCCAGGCCACCGGTGCCGTGATGGTCACCATGGACGACACCGTGGTGCTGTGCACCGTGGTGGCCAAGAAAGAGGCCAATCCTGCTCAGCCCTTCTTCCCGCTGGGTGTGTTCTATCAGGAGAAGACCTATGCGGTCGGCAAGATTCCCGGCGGCTTCTTCAAGCGCGAGGGGCGTCCCACCGAGAAGGAGACCCTCACCTCGCGTCTGATAGACCGCCCGATCCGCCCGCTCTTCCCCAAGGGATTCATGAACGAGGTGCAGGTCGTCTGCACGGTGCTCTCCACCGACCGCAATCATGATCCGGATATCGCGGCGCTGCTCGGTACCTCCGCGGCTCTGGCGATATCCGGCGTGCCGTTCAAGGGCCCGATCGGTGCGGCCCGGGTCGGTTTCGACGAGGAAAATGGCTACTTCCTCAACCCCACTGTCGAGGAGCTAGCCAAATCAGAGCTGGACATGGTGGTGGCCGGCACCGACAAGGCGGTGCTGATGGTGGAGTCCGAGGCCAAGGAGCTGCTCGAGGATGAGATGCTTGGCGCCGTGCTCTATGGTCACATGGAGATGCAGGTAGCCATCAAGGCCATCAACGAGCTGGTCGCCGAGGCTGGAAAGCCGAAGTGGGACTGGCAGCCGACGGTCGAGAACACCGAACTCAAGGCCGCCGTGGGCAGCGCCTTCGAGACGAGGGTCGGCGAGGCCTACCGCATCACCGACAAGATGGTTCGTCAGGAGGCACTCTCCGCCCTCAAGGCCGAGGCCGTGGAGCAGCTGGCCGGTGAAGAGGACGGCAAGTTCGGCACCGATGAGGTGAAGGGTGCCTTCGCCGCCCTGGAGAAGCGCGTGGTGCGCGCCCGGGTCGTCCAGGGCGAGCCGCGGATCGACGGCCGAGACCACAAGACCGTGCGTCCGCTGGCCATCGAGGTGGGTGGTCTGCCCAAGACCCATGGCTCGGCCATCTTCACCCGCGGCGAGACCCAGGCGATCGTGGTCGCTACCCTGGGTACCCTGCGCGACTCCCAGCTGATCGAGTCGCTGGAGGGCGAGCGTAAGGACCGTTTCCTGCTGCACTATAACTTCCCCCCCTACTGTGTGGGCGAGGCCGGCTTCATGGGCGGTCCCAAGCGTCGCGAGATTGGCCATGGCCGCCTGGCGCGCCGTGGCGTGCAGGCCATGCTGCCCGACGAGGCGGAGTTCCCCTATACCATCCGCGTGGTCGCCGAGATCACCGAGTCCAACGGCTCCAGCTCCATGGCCTCGGTGTGCGGCACGTCGCTGGCGTTGATGGATGCCGGCGTGCCCATGAAGGCGCCGGTGGCGGGTATCGCCATGGGCCTGGTCAAGGACGATAACGGCTTCGCCGTGTTGACCGATATCCTGGGCGACGAGGATCATCTCGGCGACATGGACTTCAAGGTGGCCGGTTCCTCCGAGGGTGTCACCGCCCTGCAGATGGACATCAAGATCGAGGGCATCAACGAGGAGATCATGGAGCAGGCGCTGCAGCAGGCCCTGGAGGCGCGCCTCAGCATCCTGGAGCAGATGAACACGGTGATCGGTCAGAGCCGCACCGAGGTATCCGAGAATGCCCCCTCCATGGCGACTATCAAGATCGCCTCGGACAAGATCCGCGACGTCATCGGGAAGGGCGGCGCCACCATCCGCAAGATCTGCGAGGATACCGGTGCCTCCATCGATCTGGACGACGATGGCACCGTACGCATCTACGCCGAGGACAAGGCGGCGGCCAAGCGGGCGATCGATACCGTACTGGCGATCACCGCCGAGGCGGAGATCGGCAAGCTCTACCTGGGCAAGGTGGCACGCATCGCCGACTTCGGCGCCTTCGTCAATATCATGCCGGGTACCGACGGGCTGGTGCACATCTCCCAGATCGTGCCGGAGCGGGTCAACGACGTGCGTGACTTCCTCAACGAGGGTGACGAAGTCGTGGTCAAGGTGCTCGACATCGACAACCGCAACCGGGTGAAGCTCACCATCAAGGAGATCACCCCGGAAGAGAAGGCGGCGTTCGAGGCCGAGCAGGCCGCTGAACCCGAGCT
>PWIZ01000255.1 GCA_003560175.1 Halomonas sp.
CTGCTGCTGCAGGTGATGGATCACGGCCGACTGACCGACAACAACGGTCGGGAGGCGGACTTCCGCCACGTGATCCTGATCATGACGTCCAACGCCGGGGTCGAGCAGGCCACGCGTCGCTCCATCGGCTTCCAGCATCAGGATCACTCCACGGATGCCATGGAGGTGATTCGCAAGACCTTCTCGCCGGAGTTCCGCAATCGACTGGACGGCATCATTCAGTTCCACTCCCTGCCCGCCTCGGTGGTACGCAGCGTGGTGGACAAGTTCCTGGTGGAGCTACAGGCACAGCTGGATGAAAAGCGTGTACAGCTGGATGTGGACCTGGCGGCCCGGGACTGGCTGGCCGAAAAAGGCTACGATCCGGACATGGGAGCTCGTCCCATGGCGCGCCTGATCCAGGAGAAGCTCAAGAAGCCGTTGGCCGAGATGATCCTGTTCGGCGAGCTCTCGGAGCGCGGCGGTGTGGTGCACGTCACCGTGGAGGAGGGCGAGTTGCACCTCTCCACCGAAGCAGAGATGGCCGACGCGCCCTGACGTCGATCATCCGCACACGATTCAGCGCCCTGTCTATGGACGGGGCGTTGTCCTGTGCGTCTGACGTCGGGCTGAGGAAAGAAAAGCTCGACCGCGGTTCAGCGGGAGCGGTAGACGATACGACCCTTGGTCAGATCGTAGGGCGTCAGCTCCACCTTGACCTTGTCGCCGGTCAGGATGCGAATGTAGTTCTTGCGCATCTTCCCGGAGATGTGCGCGGTGACCACGTGGCCGTTCTCGAGCTCGACGCGGAAGGTGGTGTTGGGAAGGGTGTCGACGATGACGCCTTCCATTTCGATATGGTCTTCACGTGCCATACAGGCGGTTCCTCGCTGATGGATGAGACAGCTGCAAAAAGAATAGCGCGATATTGTGCCGCATGCCGGCCGACATGGCAAAGAAAGGCGCCCTGAAGCCGCCTTCAGGGGCTGATCAGGCGGCGCCAGTGGCGACCATCGAGCATCTCCAGGGGCTGGAAGGCCTGCTTGTAGGCCATCTTGCGGCACTCGCGTATCCAGTAGCCCAGGTAGACATGGGGCAGTCCCTGGTGCCGCGCCTGCTCCACCAGGGTGAGCACCGCGAAGGTGCCCAGGGAGCGTCGCTCCAGCTCGGGATCCGGGTCGAAGAAGGTGTAGATGGCCGACAAACCGTGCTCGAGCTGGTCGAAAGCCGCGACGGCCACCAGCCGGCCTTCCAGGCGGAATTCCAGCAGCCGGGCGTACTCCTGATCCAGGGTCAGGAAGGTGCGGTACTGCTCGTGGCTCGGCGGATACATATCCCCGTCGGCGTGGCGGGTGCGGATATAATGGGCATAGAGCGCATAGTGCTCTGGGTCGAAGATCGCCGGACGCAGATGCAGGCTGAGGTCGGTATTGCGCCGGGTCAACCGCCGCTGGCTGCGATTGGGGGCGAATTCCCCGACCGGCAGGCGCACCGAGATGCAGGCGCTGCAGCCCTCGCAGTGGGGCCGGTAGAGATGCTGGCCGCTGCGACGAAAGCCAAGCAGCGCCAGGGAGTCGTAGACACCCTTTCCAGGCGACTCCTGGGGATCGAGGAACAGGGTCGTGGCCTCTCGCCCGGCCAAGTAGCTACAGGCGTGGGGCACGGTGAGAAAGAAGCGCAGGTCTCGGACGGGCTGGTGGGGGGCGTTACTGCTCACGACGACACTCTCCGGCTCCTGGTGGCATTCACTGACGGGCAACCCGATGCTCGCCGATGGCTTCGAAGGACCAGCAGGCTGGGGTGAAGGGGAAACCGCCGGGTTCCACCTCCCGGGGTTTGCCCAGCCACCCCTCAAGATAGCCGATGAACTCGCTGCGGGCGATGTCCCGAGCGCCGAGGCTGGCCAGGTGGGGGGTGTGCATCTGGCAGTCGATCAGCCGCCCGCCGCCGGCCGACATGGCCCGGGCCAGGTGCACCAGGGCCACCTTGGAGGCGTCGGGGACCCGGGTGAACATCGATTCGCCGAAAAACACCGGCCCCAGTGCCACGCCATACAGGCCGCCGACGAGTTCACTCCCATGCCACACCTCGATGGAGTGCGCCGCGCCCAGAGTGTGCAGTCGGGAATAGGCCGCGCGCATCTCGTCGGTGATCCAGGTGCCCGGCTGGCCGTCACGCGGCTTGGCGCAGGCGGTCATCACGGCGTCGAAGGCGCGGTTGGCGGTGATCGTGAAGCCGGCGTGGCGCAGCCGCTTGGCCAGGCTGCGGCGTACCTGGAGCTCCTCTGGAAACAGCACCATGCGCGGGTCTGGGCTCCACCACAGGATCGGCTGATCGTCGCTGTACCAGGGGAAAATGCCACGGCGATAGGCGGCCAGCAGCCATCCCGAATCGAGCGCGCCGCCTGCGGCCAGCAGCCCATCAGGATCTCTCAGGGCCGCGCTCACCGGAGGAAAGTGTATCGGGTGTTCGGGCAGCCAGGGCAGCATCGGGGGCATCCAGAAGAAGAGGGTGGTCAGTGTGCCGCTCGGCCCGCCCGAGCTCAAGATGGCCGGGCCACTGTGATGGGCGGGCGCGGCTCGGTATGATTGGCGCCAATCAACTGGAAGACGCCAGCGGTGGCGCAAGGAGGATGACCACTTGAGTGTCAACAAGAAGTCCTCGCCGCGTCGAGTCAGCGCGGCCCAGGCTAGGGAGACGGCCAGGCGTTTCGGAGTGAGGCTGCAGGGCGCTGCGCGGGAAGGGGTGGCCATCATGCTGCTGGCTGCCTGCGTGTTCCTGCTGTTGGCCCTGTTCAGCTTCGATCCCGGCGATCCCGGCTGGACGCGCAGCGGGCCGGAGGCCGGCATCAGCAACTGGATGGGCCCGGTGGGCGCCTGGTTGTCCGATGTGCTTTATTCGCTGTTCGGCGCCAGCGCCCTGTGGTGGCCGGCCATGCTGGGCTTCGCCGCCTGGCGCCTGCTGCGGGCCCGGCAGGGGATCCTCCTGGAGTGGGATGCCACGGCGCTGGCGGTGCGCGGCGGGGGCTTGGTGATGCTGCTTCTTGTCACCACCACGCTGGGCGCCCTGCACTTCTATCGGCCTCCGGCGGAAACGGTGCTGCCCTACTCCTCTGGGGGCATCCTTGGAGATGGCCTGGTGGGTGCCCTGGAGCCCATGGTGGGCTCGGGGGGCACTGGTCTGCTGGCGCTGTCGGCGCTGCTCTGCGGCCTGCCGCTGCTGACCGGACTCTCCTGGCTCTCGGTAATGGATGAACTGGGTTACCGCGCCATGCGTTTCTGGGGCTGGCTGGCTGAGCGCTTCGCCTTCTCCCGCGCCCCGGCCCTTGAACGCAATGAGGATGCGCCCGAGACCGAGACGACGGATCATGCGCCAGAGTCGGCGGCCCATCGGCCTCGCTGGTGGCTGCGGCTGTTGCCTGGGGTTAGCCCTCGCCGCGCGGACGGCGAGGCCGAGTCCACCTCGCGCCTCGAGCCCGGTTTCGGAAACGATGGTGCTACCGAGATTCCCTGGGAAGTGCCCGAGAGGACGCCCTCTGCCAAGCAGCCGGGGGCGGCCTACAGCGAGCGCTCGTCGAGCGGCGTGCCCGGGACCGAGGCCGCGGCAGCCGCCGCTCGACGAGCGCCAACGGTGTCCTCTGACCGCGCCGCGGCCACCGGGCCCGACAGCGAGGCGCCTGCCGCCCAGGCGCCTGCGCCCCGGCCGGCGGAGACGATACCCGAGCCGATGCGTCCCGAAGACGATGAGCCCAGCGTCGCCTGGGAGGGCCCTTCGCTGCGCGCCAGTCGCCATGAGGCTCCGGCGCCCGTCGAGTCGCCCGGCGAGGAGAGCGCATCCACCGCTCCCGATGCGTCGTGGCCCGCCGAGTCCGCCGCCTCCCCGCCGGAGCCGGTGCGTGCCGCCGAGGAGGCCTCGCCTCACGCCCGTGCCTCCTCCGGGGCCTCGCCACACCCGCTGCGTGAAAGCGGCCGTCGCGAGCCTGGCCTCGTGGACCGGCAGGAGGTCGACTGGACCGAGGCGGATGATGACAACGAGCCGCGGCTTGCCTGGAACGAGCCCGTCGCAGCCCCGGCCGAGCCTGAATCCTGGCCCGAGCCCCGGCCCGAGCGACAGGCGCACTCGGCGGCTACGGCCCCGCCGGCCCGGGACCCGGTGTCGCCTGTCCGGGACGAGGGCAAGGCCGCGCTGCTCCAGCCGCCGGAGCCCGAGGAGGCCGAAGAGGAGGAGGAGACGTCGCCGCAGGCGCCGCGCCTGGCCACTGCCGATCAGGGTCGGGAGGCGGCCGACGATGCCGGCATGCGGCTGTGGACCGTGGAGCACCTGCAGAGCCAGCGCCCTGTGCTGGATGATATGCCGGAGCCGGAGGGCGAACTGCCCAGCCTGCGCCTGCTCACGCCGCCGGAGCCCCAGCAGCAGAACTACAGCGCCGAACAGCTCGCCGAGATGGCCGAGCTCCTCGAGGTGCGGCTGCGCGAGTATGGCGTCAAGGCCGAAGTGGTGGACACCTGGCCGGGGCCGGTGATCACGCGCTTCGAGATCCGGCCGGCCGCCGGGGTGAAGGTCTCCAAGATCAGCAATCTGGCCAAGGACCTGGCGCGCTCGCTGATGGTCAAGAGCGTGCGTGTGGTGGAGGTGATTCCGGGGCGGCCCACGGTGGGCATCGAGATCCCCAACCCCCATCGGGCGATGATTCGCCTGCGTGAGGTGATCGACTCCGATCGCTACCAGCAGGCCGACTCCGCCCTGACCCTGGCCCTGGGCCAGGATATCGGCGGCGGGCCGGTAGTGGCGAATCTCGGCAAGATGCCCCACCTGCTGGTGGCCGGCACCACCGGCTCGGGCAAGTCGGTCGGCGTTAATGCCATGCTGATCTCGATGCTGCTAAAGGCCACCCCCGAGCAGCTGCGGCTGATCATGGTCGATCCGAAGATGCTGGAGCTCTCCGTCTACGATGGTATCCCGCATCTGCTGGCGCCGGTGGTCACCGACATGAAGGAGGCCGCCAATGCCCTGCGCTGGTGTGTGGCCGAGATGGAGCGTCGCTACAAGCTGATGGCGACCATGGGGGTGCGCAATATTGCCGGCTTCAACGCCAAGCTCGACGAGGCGAAGCAGGCTGGCGCTCAGGTGGCGGACCCGCTCTGGGAGCCCCAGCCCTGGGAGATGCACCAGAGCCCGCCGGTCTTGGAGAAACTGCCCTACATCGTGGTGGTTATCGACGAATTTGCCGACATGTTCATGATCGTTGGCAAGAAGGTCGAGGAACTGATCGCCCGCCTGGCCCAGAAGGCTCGAGCCGCGGGCATACACCTGATACTGGCCACCCAACGCCCCTCGGTGGACGTGGTCACCGGCCTGATCAAGGCCAACATTCCCACGCGGATGGCTTTCCAGGTCTCCTCGCGGATCGACTCACGCACCATCCTCGACCAGGGCGGCGCCGAGAATCTGCTGGGACACGGCGACATGCTCTACCTGCCGGCGGGCTCCGGTCTGCCGACCCGCGTACACGGGGCCTTCGTCGACGACGATGAAGTGCACCGGGTGGTGGAGGACTGGAAGCGTCGCGGGGAGCCGGAGTATATCGACGAGATCCTCTCCGGCGGCGTCACCGCCGAGGCCCTCACCGGCCTAGAGGCTGAGAGTGGCGGCGATGACGATGCCGAGCAGGATGCTCTCTACGACGAGGCGGTGCAGTTCGTGATCGACTCGCGCCGGGCCTCCATCTCGGCCGTGCAGCGTCGCTTCAAGATCGGCTACAATCGCGCCGCCCGCCTGGTGGAGGCCATGGAGATGGCCGGGGTGGTCACCAGTATGGGGACCAACGGCGCTCGCGAGGTGCTCGCGCCGCGGGTGTCAGGCGACTAGCCTCCCTCATCGGCGTCTCCATCGGGAGACGCCGGCGTTACAACCATGCAACCAGCATGAAAGCGCCGGCGGGTCCGCAACCCGCCGGCGTCCCCGTAGTCCGAGTGACAGGATTCCAGCCGGAACCGTCCAGGGAGAGATCGTCATGACTGTGAAGAAGACCCTTGCCGCCGTCGCCTTGTTTGTCGTCGCGCCCCTTGCCATGCCCCTCGCGGCCCTGGCCAGTGAAGGGGCGGACCGCCTGACCCGCATGCTGGAGCCGCTGAAGACCTTTGAAGCCCGCTTCGAGCAGCATATTCTCGATGCCAGCGGCGAGCGTCTGCAGGAGGCCCACGGTCAGATGTGGCTCGCCCGCCCCGGCAAGTTCCGCTGGGAGGTGGCGGCGCCCTACCAGCAGGAGGTGATCTCCGACGGCGAGGAGGTGATGCTGCATGATCCGGATCTGGAGCAGGCCACCATCCAGGCCCTGGATCATCGCGTGACCCATACTCCGGCTCTGCTGCTCTCCGGCAGCGCCAGCGACCTGATCGACAGCTATGACGTGACCCGTCAGCAGCAGGGTAGTGCCGAGACCTTCACCCTGGTGCCGAAACTGGCCGATACCCTGTTCGAGGAGCTGAAGATGACCTTTCGCGGCGAGCTGTTGACGACCCTGAAGATGATCGACAGCACCGGCCAGCATACCGACATCGAGTTTCGCGATGCGCGGAAGAATCACGCCATCGACGACAGCCGCTTCGCCTTCGAGATCCCAGAAGGCACCGACGTGATTCGCGATACCCAGTGAGCCTGCCGCCGGGGGGGGCAGACCCCGGCGGCGTCGATCAGGCTGATGAAGCGCACGATGCCGGGGTCTGGCCCCACGGAAGCTCACGGCCAGTAGCAAGTGACAAGGAGCAAGCTTCAAGGAACCCCCTTGGCTTGCTCCTTTCGTTGGTGAGTCGGCTGCCTTGCCGCTTGGCCGCTTGGCCGCTTGGC
>PWIZ01000149.1 GCA_003560175.1 Halomonas sp.
GTAAATTATTACTATTATCAGTATAGACAAAAGGATTGGTACCATTTGGTTGATATAATTTATTAATTGTAGTAAACTCTACTGATATATCACCAGTATTATAATTTATCCCTGTGCCACCAGTCAAATGACCATCAATTCTTGCAGTGGTAAAGTATAGATTATTTCCTTCACTTAAATCAGTAGTAGTTTTGCTAGTAAAATCAGTATCAAAGTCACTGCTTGTATAATGAACCAAATCACTTATATCCGCTTCTACTAATGCTCTATTTTCATATTGATTATTTGTAGAATTATATATTAAAACGTCTCTGTTTGATTCTGTACTGCTACTTACATCATTCAAATTATTTAATACAGCGTCAATGGAAATATTACCTGTATTATAATTTATCCCTGTGCCACCAGTCAAGTGTCCATCAATTCTTGCTGTAGTAAAATATAAATTATTTCCTTCACTTAAATCAGTTGTACTATAATTAGATATAACTGTTAAATCATTAGGAACTGAAAATGTAATTGTATTGGCTATATTATCAGGAGTAATTGTTACATTCCCGCCATCGACTAAATCAACATTACCATCCTGATTACTCACACCATCAATACTTAATAGTCCATTTATACCCAAATCTGATTGTGTATAAGTATATTGAGTAATAGAGGCCTTGGTAATATTATTTTCGTGTACATTTTCAATTATACTATTTTCTCATTGCCTATGTTCCATCACTTCATAATTGGTCAAGGCATTATGATTTATATCCCCCTCGTGTTGAGTAACACTTAAAGATGTAATATTACCCTGGTGAATATTGGTTGTGGTGCCTTGGTCAGCTGTCCAGTCTATATGTTCATTTAAAAGATAATTTGTTGTTTGGTCATGGTCAACATCAGAATGGTCTAAATGAACAGTTCTACTTTCTGTTATGTTTCCACCACCAGATAATATTCCTGTTACATTAATATTAACACTACTATGATTTATATGCTGGTCACTATCATAATTGGTCAAGGCATTATGATTTATATCTCCCTCATGCTGTGTAACACTTAAAGAGGTAATATTGCCCTGGTGAATATTGGTTGTGGTGCCTTGGTCAATTACTCAATCAATATGTTCATTTATATAATAATTGTTTAATAAATCATGGTTTATTTGCCATTCATCAATATTTGCTGATATGGTTCTATTTACATTATCATAATAAAAAATAACACTATTCAACGTACCATCATCTAATATATCACCAATGGCGTCTTGAATTTCGTGGTCAGATGTCCATGTGTTTCCTATACTAACTCATTCATCATAAGAATAAATATAAATTGTGTTTTCATCTTCTACTAATGATGCATGACTATGAATAGGATGTTCAAATATCCATCCAGAAGAAGTATATTGTGCATATTGATTCTCCTTTTCTGTTCAATCTCCTCCTAATGGTGGATTAGGACCGATAATATATCTATCACCTATTTCAGGTGTTAATGTAGTTGGGTCACTAATAGATTTACTTATAACTGGTCTTTGTCAAAAAATACCAGAATGATATGATCTATATAAGTTACTTAATTTCATACTTTAATTCCTTTGAGGACAACATTCTTTTGATTGCTGTCAATATGTTATTAGCTAAAGTATTACTTGAACATATTTCTCTTA
This sequence comes from Halomonas sp., assembly GCA_003560175.1. Classification (GTDB taxonomy): domain Bacteria; phylum Pseudomonadota; class Gammaproteobacteria; order Pseudomonadales; family Halomonadaceae; genus Halomonas. The sequence continues at coordinate 1,667 of PWIZ01000149.1, forward strand.
AAAATTTATCAAAATGGTCTTTTCCTGGTTGTTTTGATAAATATTTAATATTTACCTTTTCAGTCTTTAGTTTTCTAAATTCTAATACATTAGATTCTATTTTTTTATAAAATTTTACTCTTTTATTAGTATCATTAAAAACCAAAACCTCTTCTGAATCTATTGGATATGAAGTTTTTACTCTGAATTTTTCATCCAAGGGCAATTCTTCTTTTATAGTAACATTTTTTTCATCTAAATTTTCAGTTACTAATCTACATTTTTCATCTATAATAAAAGTTTCCTCTTCATAATGACCCTTATTAAATAATATAATAGCCTTTTCAGTAATTATATCAATAAAAATGGATAGTATTTCATACCACTGGTCACCAACTTTTAAAAACCTATTTTCAACTGTTAATGTATTCTCTTTATTTATATTACTGGGACGCATTTATTTCTCCTTAAACATCAACGATGGATTTTCTATACCTTAATTTAATGGAAGAAATTCCAATTGGTTGATTGTATGTGTCATGTGAATGGTCATGTTTTCTTGATAATTTAAGTTGTATTGTATTTGAACCATCTAAATTATTTATATCCAAATTATTACTTCATCCACTATCAATTCTTGAATATTGTGAAAGTGTTAATCCTTGTCTTGAGGTGACCACATCTGTATTAAATGCCTTATCTAATCCCTCTCCATCAGCAATAGAACATCCAGACACTGCAAAGGCAACCCCTTGGTCTGTTGGTCCTGTTGTTTCAGTTACATATGATATAACTTTAAATTGCATTCCTTTGTCAGAAATAAGATTTTCTGATGTTTCTAATGTTATATAAACGTCTTGTGTTACAGTATCAGAAAATTTTCTTACCTTTATTTTACCATTACCTGAATCCAATGTTATTGTGGAATCTGGAGCAACATCACCATCAAAGGCATCATCTATAGAAATATTTTCATAAACATACTTCGCATCTCTAATTCTTTCCAATTCATTATCAATTCCTTTTAAGTGAGCGGATAAACTTTCTTCATTTTCCGCTTCAGGAATACTGTGATCTCTGGTATATTGTGTAGGAACAAAACTTATTTCTATTACATCACCATCAAGGGGTGATATGCCAGAAATTTCACTAACAATGGTTCATCCATATTGCTCACCTGTATAAACCAATGTTAATCCAGAAGAATCTAAATCAAGAAACAAGTCTTGTTCATTACCGAAAATCAATTTTCCATTTCTGTCAATTTTAATGGTATTAGTAACATCAATAGTGGCCAATGCTATTGCATCACCAATAGATGGTGAATTAGGTAAAAATATATTAATGTTATTATTAGAAGAATCTAATATATACCCTCTATTACTTTGAGCGTCAACATTGGGAAAGTCAACATAAGACCATGATACCCACTTTGTTCTTTCCCATTCATTGGCATCAAGATTACTGATGAGTTTATTTTTATCAGCGTTTGTGCTATTTTTATCAACTGGTTCTATGCCATGAACATAAAAACTTTCATCTGTTCTGTGTTCTTCTCATAACCTGGCTAAGTTATTACTTATAGATTTATCTCTAACTGTATCTGTGCTTTCAACATTTACTGGTAATGCTAATGGAAGAATAGAAATAAAATCATTATACCCATTTACAATTCCCTCTTTTTCTCAAGTAATTTTAAATTTTTGGAAACTTGAGTATCCATAATCCTCTGATGTATCACCTATTCAAAACTCATAATAACCATCAGCGTTTGTGGTTAATTGTGGAGGAATTTGAATAATATTAGAACCTGATTCATTTGTGTATATATTAGCAGGTGTGTTACTACCAGCTAAGAACACTGAAATATTAGCACTGGGTATTACCTGCCCTTGTTCATTTAAAAGATATCCATACCATTTTACTCTTGCCATTCTATTACTCCTATATTTACTATTTATAAGTTATCAAAGTGTATAGTAAACTTAAATTCTGTATTTATTTCATTATGTTTATATATAGAGTCACCTACACTAAAAAATACTAATTCACCATCAACATTAAAAATCCCTATTTCATTAAAATATCCATTGATTCCTGTAGGTAACATTAACGATATTATTACCTTTTCATCAACAACTTCTACATTGCTTGCATTACATTCTGTGGTAAATTCTGGTATTGCGTCTGCAATATCAATGGAATACTCATGTTCAGTGTTTTCAGTATATCCAAATTTAACTTGAAAGGTACCATTGAAACCATCTATTATTTGAGGACCAACCAATGGCGTTCCTATAGCCCTTATAGAGCATGTTCCTGTTATTTCCTCTGGAAGAAAAACTTCACAAGTATTCATTCCTGTCAAATGTATGTTATCTGGTATAATTTTTCTATCATTACTATCATAAACATTTAAAATTACACCTAAAACACCAAGACCATGTGTTATTTCTCAATGATTACTTGCAGTTGTTTGTGTGTGAATATACCCATATCCATCTTCACCCAAAGAAACTGAATCATCAACATTAATAACCTTTACTCTATAGTTTTCTGTAATATCAAATTCTTCTAAATCAACCTGTAATGTGTCCTGGTCTAAAGCAACCACTGTATCATTTGGATGGGGAAAATATCTTACTAATATATTATCTAAATCAGTCTCATAGTTAAAATGGACATATGAGGCATTTCTACTCAAATAACATTTTCCTGTTGTTGGCTCATTAAACATTAATAACGTAACATTTGTGTTCACTGGATAAAAGTAATCTGGGTAAAAAATTTCATTATTTTCATCATATAAACTAAAAAATATATTTGTTGACCCTAAATTATGTTCAATTACTCATAGTGTTGATGGTGATGTATGATTATGAGTATATCCATAATTTTTCATTAATTTACATGTGCCTGAAACAGGACTATCAAATTCCAAAGTTAAAGTATTATCAGATGAGTGTATTTTACTTGGAAATACCTTATTTTTCTGACTATCAAAAACATCACAAATAATATCACTGTACCCTAAATTATGATTTATCTCTCAGATACTATTAGCGGAAGTTTGTGTATGTGAGTAATTTATTGCCACCTCATCAATATCTTTAATAATACATTTTCCATAAACAATTTCATCAAAAAATATTGTTAATCTATTGCCATTATTAGACATTCTGGCATTTATTGGACTAATAAGAAAATTCTGGTGGTCATAGACTTCAAAAATTATATCTTCGGTTCCAAGGTTATGGTCAATAACCCAATTTGTTCCTGTTTCCTGTTCAATTTCCTCTAAATAATAATATTGTGAGATTATATGCTTTTGGTCTTGGTTATGTATAACATCACCAAAATTATTATATGTGTATGTAGCCACTCTATTTAAGATACATATACCAGTGACTTCCTCTTCAAAAGTTAATAAAACATTATTATTATCAACTATTTCATAGGATGTGGGATAAAAAGCTTCATCATTTTCATCATATAACTCAAAAAATATTTCCTCACTGTATAATCCATGCTCTATTTCTCAATAATCACTAACTGTTGTTTGATTATGTACATGAGAAATATCAAAATATAACAAACATTTACCCATTATTTCTTTATCAAAAGAAAGGGATAGAGTATTTGGTGTTGATTGCACATCACTTGGTACTATTTTTTTCTTATCAGTGTCATAAACTTCAAAAATTATATCTTTTGTGTTTAGGTTATGATTTATCTCCCAATAATTACTATCAGGCGCTTGATTGTATATATATTTTAGTCCAGCATTTTTAATATCTTTAATAATACATCTACCAGCCGTAACGCCTTCAAATGTTAATATTAAAGTATTACCGTGATTATTAATTTCTGCTTCTTGTGGTACTATTTTTTCTCCATTTTCATCAAATACCTCAAAAAGAAGGTCTTCACTATTCAAATTATGGTGAATTACTCAACTTGTACCAACAACTTGATTATAATCAGATTTCACTATTAGAGCAGTACCAGAAACATCTTCGTCAAAAATAATTCTTATGAAATTATTACCCTGTATTTCTATTCTCTGTGGTTTAATATATTTAAAAATATTATTTTCAAATTTATATGTTTCAATGCCTAAATTTCTTGTATCTAAATCGTGTTGAATATCTCATACATTACTCGCTGTTTGTTGGTCAAAAATGAATGTTCCTTCACCAGCAGAACTAATAATATTTGATTTGGAAAATAAATTAGAGTCATATTTTGGATTATCATAAAATGGAATTGGATTACCAGAGACATCAGATTTAAGAAAAATTTGTTTATAATAATGGGCCACTTTTGTTATCGGTCTATTTTCTTCTCATTTATTATATAGGTCATTACTAATTTCTTTACTGATTATATGTTCATTACTAAAAGGATTATGATTTATATCAAACTCAACCTTATAGTTTGATGATAGTGTTTTATCACCCAATGAATATGTGGAAGGATAATCAACCCCATCTTTATAGTAATTAATATAATCAAAATCTAACATATTATCATAAGAACCAGATGGACTAAATAACTCATGTCATTTATCATAAACTGTTAATTTATTACCTGTTCCCTCTGATAATATATGCCATAAAATAAACAAGGAGGCATATGTTCCCCTTTTCTTTAATAATGATATAAGATTATCTAAAAATAATCTTACTCTATATTGTTCTTCTATTGAAACAAATGGCTTTGTATTATAGAAAGAAAACATAAGGTCAAAAAATTCTTCTTCCATTTCCTTTGGGTCAAGTAAATTAATTATGTTTTTCTGTCTATTATATACTTTACTATAAGCCTTATCAAAAACTAAATCAAGAAATTCAGTAAATCCTTCTGTTTTATTATTATCAGGTAATGCGTCTTGCATTCAGTCTTTTAGTGAATAGTAAAATATTTCTAAATTGCCACCCCTACTATATCCTTCTCCAAGATACATAAAGGTCACATGCGGATTAACTTCTCCATCATAATTTTCTCAATTATCAACAATGAATTTATTAAGAAAACTATCCTTTCTAGTAAATATTTTATCACCAGGCTCAACTTCTCCAAATAGGGTGTTTTGTAAATAATTATAGGTTGTTTGTTCATACCCATATTCATTTTCAATTCTTTTTATTTGGTCTGAAGGTCTAATATTAA
>PWIZ01000387.1 GCA_003560175.1 Halomonas sp.
ACGCCGAAGTGCTGCAGGTGGGCGTGCAGGGTCATCACCTGATCACCATGGTCGACGATCAGCAGGTTGCCGAAGCCGCGCATCCAGTCGGCGAAGACGACGCGACCGGCGTGCACGGCCCGGATTGGCGTGCCCTCGGCGGCCTGGATCAGGATGCCGTTGCGGTGCACGCCGTCGCCGGCCCGGAAGCGGGACGCGACACTGCCCTGCACCGGCCAGGGCAGGTCGCCCCGGGTCTGCTCGATGGCCGTGGAGGGAGGCGGGCGCTCGAGCCGCGCCAGCTCCTCCTGCACCTGGCGCAGTACCCGCTCGGCGTGGGCCCGGTCCTCCTCCAGTTCGGTCAAGCGGGCCTGCTCGCTGACGTAGCGATCGTCGAGTTCGGCCACCAGCTCGGCGCGCTCGCGCATCTGGCTGGCCAGATCGCTGGAGCGGGCGGCGAGCTCCGTGGCCAGCGCGTCCAGACGCTCGCCGCGGGCCTCGAGCTCGCGGCGGGTCTCGCCCAGGGCGGCATTCAGCCGGGCCAGCTCATCGAGGCGCGCGTTGCGGGCCCGGGCCAGCTGGTTGAGGTAGTGCTGCAGGCGATCGAGGCGAGCGGGATCGTCCTGGTTGAGCAGCAGCTTGAGCTGAGGGCTTCGGCCCAGACGATAGAGGGCGTCGAGCTGAATGTTGAGGGCGGTGACCTGATCGGCTCGCTCCGCCTCCAGCAGATCGCGTCGGCGCTCCAGGGTGACAATCTCGTCGCCGAGTTCGTTTCGCTCGCCCTGCAGGACGTCGAGGCGACGATGGGTCTCGGCCAGGGCCGTCTCCACCCGGCGCAGTCCCTGGCTGGCCTCCGCCTGGGCCTCACGGGTGGTGGAGAGACGCCGTGAGGCGCCCTGGATCTCGCTGCCGATGGTGTCGAGCCTCTCGCGCGCCGCCCGTTCGCTGGGCTGGGCGGCCAGCGGTGCGGCCAGGCAGAGGGCCAGCAGTGCCGCAGCGAACCGGCCGGCTCGCCGGGGCAGGCAGGGGGGGCTGGCCATGGGGGGGCCGGCCCTGTTCAGGAGGCGGCTCAGGAGGCCGCGTCGAAGTCGATCAGCACCCGGCCGGTCATCTCCTCGGGCGCCGGCTGATCCATCATGGCCAGCAGGGTCGGGGCGATGTCGCACAGGCTGCCGTCACCCTTGAGCCGGGCCGGGCGCGGACCCACGTAGATCAGCGGCACCTCGAAGGTGGTGTGGGCGGTCTGGGGGTTGCCGGTCTCTGGGTTGACCATCTGTTCGGCATTGCCGTGGTCGGCGGTGACCAGGCAGGCGCCACCGACCCTCTCGATCGCCTCCACCACGCGGCCCACGCAGTCGTCCACCGTCTCGATGGCCTTCACGGCAGCCTCGAAGTCGCCGGTATGGCCGACCATGTCGCCGTTGGCGTAGTTGCAGACGATCAGGTCGTAGGTGCCGGACTCGATCGCCTCGACCAGGCGGTCGGTAACCTCGGCGGCACTCATTTCCGGCTTCTCGTCGTAGGTCTTCACCTCCTGGGGGGAGGGCACCAGCACCCGGGTCTCCCCCTTGTATTCGGCCTCGCGCCCCCCGGAGAAGAAGAAGGTGACGTGGGCATACTTCTCGGTCTCGGCGATGCGCAGCTGGGTGAGATCGCGCTGCTCCATTACCTCACCCAGGGTGTTGACCAGATCGGACGGCGGGAAGGCCGAGGGGGCGGGGATGTCGGCGGCGTACTGAGTCAGCATCACCAGGCCGTCGGCGGCGAGTCGCGGGCGCTGGCGGCGCTCGAAGCCGTCGAAGGCGTCTTCCACGAAGGCCCGGGTCAGCTCCCGGGCGCGGTCGGCGCGGAAGTTCATGAAGATGGCGGCGTCACCGTCCTCCAGCACCACCGGGGTGCCGGCGGGACGAATGCTGGTGGCGGCGACGAACTCGTCGGTCTCGCCCCGCTCGTAGGCAGCGCGCAGGCCCTCCTCGGCGCTGGCCGCCTCGAACGCGCCCACGCCCTCGGTGAGCAGGCGATAGGCCTTCTCGACGCGGTCCCAGCGGTTATCGCGGTCCATGGCGTAGTAGCGGCCGATGATGGAGGCGACGAAGCCGTGGTCGGTGCCGACCAGTTCGGAGAGCCGCTCGTTGGCGCGCTCCAGCGACGCCAGGGCGCTCTTGGGGGGCATGTCGCGGCCATCCAGGAAGCCGTGGACATAGATGCGCTGCGCGCCGCGGCGAGCGGCCAGCTCGGCCATGGCGATGAAGTGATCGTCGTGGCTGTGCACGCCGCCCGGAGAGAGCAGCCCCAGCAGGTGCACCGCGCGGCCCGCCGCTACGGCGGCATCGATGGGCGCTGTCAGGCTGGCGATGGTGTCCAGGTCGCCGTCCTCGACCGCCTTGGTGATGCGGGTGAAATCCTGGTACACCACGCGGCCGGCGCCGAGGTTCATATGACCCACCTCGGAGTTGCCCATCTGGCCCTCCGGCAGCCCCACATGGCGGCCATCGGTATGGATCAGTGTCGCCGGATGTGCCTGCTGCAGGCGGTCCATCACCGGGGTGCGGGCGGCCAGTACGGCATTGTGGGCGGCGTCAGGGTTATGGCCGTAGCCGTCCAGGATGATCAGGGCGACCGGGCGAGGTATGCTCTGGCTTGCGGGGTGAGTCATGGGGCTGTCCTCTAGCGTTGCTGGCGATACCTCCATGCCCTGAACGGCTCGCGGCGCAGGCGCGGTGCCGGGTGCTGCCCGAGGGGCAGACGAGCTGAGGGTGGGGTCGCGGCAGGTGGCGGATTGCGGCATGATATCGCATGGCGCCGCCGGGCGTCATTGCCGGCCGCACCCCGCGGGACGTCGTGTATACTGAGCGCCGTTCAGTCGGCGGGCCCGTATGGCCCCGGCTTTTTCCCTTCGTGCACCGAGACAAGAGTTATCTGGACCCATGATCGATCAGCTGTTTGAATTCGTGCAGAACCATCCGCTGCTGGTGGGCGCCTTCCTGTTGGTGCTGACCGCCTGGATCCTCTATGAGGTCCGCAACAGCAGCGCCAACGGCGTGACCTCAAGCGAGGCGACTCAGCTGATCAACCGCGAGGATGCCGTGGTGGTGGATACCCGCGATGCCGACGCCTTCAAGGCCGGCCATATCGCCGGAGCCCGCAACATCCCCCAGGGCCGCATCGACGAGCGGATGGGTGAACTCCAGAAGGTCAAGGAGAAGCCGATTATCGTGGTCTGCAAGTCCGGCCAGACAGCGGGGATGACCGTGGCCAAGCTGGCCAAGGACGGCTACCCCCGCGTGCTCAAGCTCAAGGGCGGTATGCTGCAGTGGCAGGCCGACGGCCTGCCCGTCGTGCGCAAGTAACCTCACCTATCGCTCCAACTTCGTTTATCGAGTCAAAGGACCTTTCCCATGGCGGAAGAGAACAACCAGAGCGCCGCTGCCGGCAACCCGGCGGGCGACCAGCAGGACAAGCCCCAGCTGCAGTTCTCCGTGCAGCGGATCTACGTCAAGGACCTCTCCTTCGAGGCGCCCAATTCGCCGGCGGTCTTCCAGCAGCCTTTCAAGCCCAAGGTTGGCCTGGACCTCAACACGTCCAGTCAGCAGGTCGGCGAGGGTCTCTATGAGGTGGTGATCAAGGTGACCGCCCAGGTGACCCACAGCGAGGAGGGCACTACCTCCTTCCTGGCCGAGATCGAGCAGGCTGGCCTGTTCCGCATCGCCGGCATCGAGGGTGCCCAGCTGGATCACACTCTGGGCGCCTTCTGCCCCAACGTGCTGTTCCCCTACGCCCGCGAGTGCGTCGACAATCTGGTCAATCGCGGTGGCTTCCCGCCCCTGATGCTGGCGCCGGTCAACTTCGAGGCGATCTACGCCCAGAAGAAGAAGCGCGAGGCCGAGCAGGCTCAGCAGCAGGGTGCCCAGACCACCCAGTAAAAGAGAGCCGGTAGCCCCGTGGCGATGATAAAGAAAGCACCACGCATCTACGTCGCCGCCGACTTCATCGTCGGCGGCGACGTCGTTCTGCCCGAGGGGCCGGCCCGCCACGTGGCGCGGGTATTACGGCTGGGTGAGGGTGCGCCGCTGCGCCTGTTCGACGGCAGGGGGCTCGAAGCCGGTGCCGTGCTGGTGGAGGCTACCCGCAAGCGGGTGGTGGCGCGCATCGAGTCCGTCGCGACGGGCGGCAGCGAGTCGCCGCTGTCGGTGCACCTGGGCCAGGCGATCTCCAAGGGGGACCGCATGGACTACGCCATCCAGAAGGCGGCGGAGCTGGGGGTGGCGGCCATCACGCCGCTCTATACCGATCACGGCGACGTGCGCCTCAGGGGCGAGCGGGAGGCGAAGAAACTCGCCCACTGGCAGGCGGTGGCGGCCAGCGCCTGCGAGCAGTGCGGGCGCGCCCGGGTGCCGCCGGTGCACCCTCCCATGGTGCTGGCCGACTGGCTGGCCGAGCGCGACGAAGCGCTGCGCCTGGTGCTGCACCCGGCCACCGCTTCCGAGGCCCCGCTGGAGCGCAAAGCCACCCCGGCCAGCGTGGCCCTGGTGATCGGCCCGGAGGGAGGGCTCGCCGAGGTCGAAGTCGAGGCCGCTCGAGCCCGGGGCTTTGCGCCGCTTTCGCTGGGACCGCGTATCCTGCGCACCGAGACCGCCCCGGTGGTGGCGCTCAGCCTGCTGCAGCACCGCTTCGGCGACCTTTGAGCTTCGGCCCCCTTTGTGAGAGGAACCCTCCATGTCCGATTCCCGCGACAGCCGCACCGACCGCCCCGCTACCGGCAGGCGCTATCGCGCCCCGAAATGCGCGGTGGGCGAGGTAGCCTACCTGGAGGTTGTCACCGTCAACGAGACCGGTGCCTTCCTCGACTGGGGGCACCCCAAGGACCTGCTGCTGCCCTATGGTGAGCAGCGCTTCCGCCCCAGCGTGGGCAAGCGAGTGCTGGTGAGAATCTACGAGGACCAGCAAGGTCGGCCGGTGGCCTCCCAGAAGCTGGACCGCTTCGTCTCCGACGAGGTCTGCGGCCTTTCCGCAGGGGACGAGGTGACCCTGGTGATCGCCGAGCAGACCGACCTAGGCTTCAAGGCGGTGGTGGAGCACCGCTGCTGGGGGCTGCTCTATCGCGACGACATCACCCGTCCGCTGCGTCGGGGCCAGCGCCTCACCGGCTACGTGAAGCGCCTGCGCGATGACGGCCGCCTGGATCTGTCGCTGCTCCCCCCGGGGGAGGCGCGCCTGGACGTGGTGGGCGAGGCGGTGCTCAAGGCGCTGCGGGAGAGCGGTGGTTACCTGCCCCTGGGCGACAAGAGCGACGCCGCTGAGATCAAGGCGCGGCTGGGGGTGAGCAAGAACGCCTTCAAGCAGGCCATCGGCCGGCTCTACAAGCGCCGGCTGGTCACTCTGGAAGCGACCGGCATCCGGCTGGCGCCGGGCGGCGAGTAGCCGGCATACTGATCCTATTCATACTCTTGACCGGAATTCGACCCCATGAGCGAACGCGCCCTGAAGATCGGTGTGGTGATGGACCCCATCGCCGATATCGCCTACAAGAAGGACACCACCATGGCCATGCTGTGGGCCGCCCAGGATCGCGGCGCCTCGCTGCACTATCTGGAGCAGGAGGATCTCTTCCTGCGCGACGGTCGGTCCTTCGGTCGGCTGCGTGATCTCACCGTGCATCGCGACCCGGCCCACTGGTACGACCTCGGTGAGCCCGAGCCTCGTCCCCTGGCCGAGCTCGACGTGATCCTGATGCGCAAGGACCCGCCGGTGGACGCCCATTTCCTCAATGCCGTCTACCTGCTGGGCTTCGCCGAGCGCGAAGGGGTGCTGGTGGTCAACCCCACCCAGGCGCTGCTGGAGTGCAACGAGAAGCTCTTCGCCCAGCAGTTTCCCCAGTGCTGCACGCCGACCCTGGTGGCCTGCAGCGAGCCCGAGCTGCGCGCCTTCCACGCCGAGCATCAGGACGTGATCTTCAAGCCCCTGGACGGCATGGGCGGCAGCGGGATCTTTCACGTGCGTCCCGAAGGCCGCAACCTCGGCGCCATCATCGAGACCCTGACCGAGCGCGGCCGCCGCCAGATCATGGCCCAGCGCTACATCCCCGAGATCAGCGAGGGTGACACCCGGATCCTGCTGGTGGAGGGCGAGCCGGTGCCCTACGGCCTGGCTCGGGTGCCCATGGCCGGGGAGACCCGGGGCAACCTGGCCGCCGGCGGCACCGGGGTCAGCCGCGAGCTCACCGAGCGCGACCACTGGCTGATCGGCCAGGTGCAGCCGGTGATTCGCGAAAAGGGGCTGATGTTCGTCGGTCTCGACGTGATCGGCGACTACATCACCGAGATCAACGTGACGAGCCCCACCTGCGTGCGCGAGATCGATGACCAGCGCGGCACCGATATCGCCGGGCTGCTGCTGGATGCCATCGAGCGTCGGCTCGCCGGACGGCGATAGCGCAAGGGCCCGGGAGCCATGAGCGCCTGCGCCAGCGATCCCATCCGCTATGCGCCGGTCACCCGGCCCTATCGGCGCTGGCTGGCCCTGTCGCTGGCGCTGCTGCTGCATCTGGCGGTGATCGGTGCGGTGGGCGGCTGGCAGTTTGCCGCACCCCCGGCGCCGCGCTCGACCCTCGACGTGGTGCTGGTGACGCGTCCCGCCGAATCACCGGTAGACGCCGACGCCATCGCCGAGGCCGACCAGCAGGCGGCCGGTGAGCCGGACGAGGCGGTGCCCGCGGAGTCCCTGGCCGCGCCCCTGGAGGAGCTGCCAATGGTGCAGGAGAGTGCCAGCGAGGTGGCCCCGGTCGAGACCG
>PWIZ01000010.1 GCA_003560175.1 Halomonas sp.
GATAGCATTTTGTGGTATCGCGGAATGAAAGAATACTTTGAATGGAAGCATGGTTCAAGGCAGGCGGAAATTTTATCCATTTTCAAAGAACTTGGAGCAGAGACTTTCAACCTGCTCGATGAACCATACTATTTTGTTAGCATACTTCGGAGGTAGTTAATTTGGCTCAGGACCAGCATAACTGGCATCCGGTTAAAATAGATTACGTGGAAGGTTACGTTGACGATGACGGCGTTATCTGTTGGCCGACCCTCGATCAATGTGCTGAGAAGCACGGTGTTTCACCTTCGACCCTGAAGAAAAGAGCGGCGAACCAGAATTGGAGCGCTGAGAAGGAAGCCTACAGAAATAAACTGGAATCTGCTCGCAGGGAGCGCAAGGTTGAGGAAGTTGCCGCAAAGTCGGCGAAATTCGACAAAGAAGTGTTCAGAGCGGCTGAGGCAGGGCTTAGACACGTGCAGGGACATTTCCTAAAAGCTCAGGCTAAACTTGTCAGGAGTGAAGGCAGGGAGCCGATGAACCTCCGCTACCTGAATGACCTCGCAAATGCGCTTGAGAAGTTCCAGCGTATCGGCAGGTTGTCGCTCGGTGAAACAACCGAAAACAGAGGGGGTGTTGAAGACCATGGCAATAGCTACTACCTTATCCAAGCAATTATCGGGAACCCCGATAACGCAGAGCGAATTAAAGAACATTTCCGACAGTCAACTGCTGGCAAATTTAGCTCGGAATGATTACGAATTCTACTGCGAATATACGCATCGCGGCTTATATCGTCCAGCACGGCATACTAAGTTGATTTGCGATAAGTTGCTCAAGGTGGAGCAGGGGGACATTGAAAGGCTGATGATCTTCATGCCTCCACGTCACAGTAAGTCTATGACGGTGACAGAGACCTTCCCGTCATACTTCATCGGCAAAGACCCTGAGCGGCGCGTGATTGTTGTTAGCTACAGCGGTGGTCTGGCACGGCGCTTCGGGCGTGCTAACAAACAGAAATTAGAAGAGTTTGGACCCGAGATATTCAACATTCGCATGGCAAGGGATCAGGCATCAGGGACTGATTGGGGAGTGACAGGACATCGCGGTGGTATGCAGTCGACAGGGCTGGGAGGTTCCATCACAGGTGAAGGTGCGGACTTGCTTCTAATTGACGACCCGATTAAGAACAGGAAAGAAGCAAATTCTATTACTTATCGGGAAAGTTTATGGAGTGAATGGCAGAACACTTTACTGACCCGTTTGCAACCCGGTGGCGTGGTTATTTTAGTTATTACCCGGTGGCATGAAGACGATTTAGCAGGGCGGTTGTTGGAAGAAGAAGGCAATCAGTGGGAAGTTTTGAAGTTGCCGTGTGAGGCAGAAGAAAAAGATCCGCTCAACCGGGAGGTTGGAGAACCTCTATGGCCGGAGTTTGGATTTGATAAAGAGTGGATGGAGAAGCGGAAAAAGTCCGTTGGTAGCAGGACTTGGACGGCGCTATATCAACAGAGACCTTCGGCGGAAGAAGGCGAAATTATCAAGCGGCACTGGTGGAAGTTCTGGTGTTATCCGGGGCAGGAGAAGAAGCTCAAGCCTGTGACTTACAATGTCGGAGAAGGTGACGTTGTGCAGATTTATGCCGAACCTCTACCTCCAAAATTTGACTATACTGCACAATCGTGGGATATGAGTTTTAAGGAAGTTGACAGTTCCAGCTACGTGGTCGGGCAGGTGTGGAGCAGGCACGGCGCGAATTCGTATCTCAGGGATCAGCGCAGGGATCGCTTGGATTTCCCGGCAACGGTGAAGGCAGTTCTGGCGCTGACAAAGAAGTGGCCGGAAGCAAAGGCTAAGTGGGTTGAAGATAAAGCTAACGGACCGGCAGTTATCTCTACCTTGAGAAAGAGGATTGGTGGGATGCTTCCGATCCAGCCGCAGGGCAATAAAGAAGAGCGTGTTCACGCTGTAACTCCGGAGTTGGAATCAGGCAATGTTTACCTTCCGCATCCGGCAGTGGAGCCGTGGGTAAATGATTTTATAGAGGAATGCGCGGCGTTCCCGAATGGGACATCGGACGATCAGGTTGACGCGATGTCTCAGGCGTTAAATAAAATGTCCGGCAAAATGCGACATTCACGGGCGCTGGGCAGAAAACCAGTTGGTTTATAATAAGATCGGAGGGTAAGAAAATGCCTTATATCGACCTTGGAAAAGAGCAAACTGATGTGTGGCCTCCCGATGATAAAGAGACCGAAAAGCGGTTGGATAATTACCGCCGTTCCCGGTTGCTTTTCAAGGGGCGACATCAAGAGGTTTATGAAAGGATTCAGCGATGGTTGGAAGAGTCACAAAGCAAGTGGACCACCTATATTGTTTGCAACTTCGCCGGACTAATTAGCAAGGTATCTGCTGATATGTTATTCGGGGAGGGTGTCAAGGTGATAGTGAGTGACGATCCAACCAGCCCTGAACAGATGCAGGTTGATGAACTGTTTAAGAATAACAAGCTTGGTTCATTAAATTATGAAATGGCACTTTCTAATTCATGGCGCGGTGAAGTAGTTTACAAGATGCGTTACGGTACTATGGCGGCGTGGAAAGACGACACAGCACGGGCGATCATCGAGCCGGGAAGTCCGGGCAGGTTTTTCCCGATTATCGGCGGCGACAATGTCCGGGATTTGAAGGGCGGTATTTTCGGGCAGATCAAGAAAGGCAGGAGTAATACAGAGGCTTCGGAGGACAGGAGTTATTTGAAGATTGAACGTCATGAGCCGGGCATTATCCGCAATGAGTTATGGCAGTTGGAGGCAGACGGGAAGACGTTAAGCACGCAGGTTGACTTGAAGCTGTTCCCGGAATACGAAGATTTGGAGCAGGAGCAGGAAACGGGTTATCCGGGATTGCTGTTTACATTTACTCCAAACTGGCGGCTGGAAGATGAGTTCTGGGGTATTAGTGATTACTTCGATATGGAGACAATTTTTGACGAATTGAATAATCGTATCAGCAGGGTCAGCGCGGTGCTTGACAAGCACGAATCGCCACGCTTGATATTGCCGCCGGGGATTATGAAGTATGATGAGCGCTATGAACGGTGGTATATTGAGAAAGAGGATTTGGAAGCTATCGAAATATCAGGTGAAGATGAGACAGTGAGGGGCGACCTGCCGAAATATTTAACGTGGGATGCTCAATTAAGTGCGGCATTTCAACAGATAGACAAGTTGCTCGAAATGGCGTTCCTGATTAGTGAGACATCGCCGGATGCTTTCGGAATGGGGGAACGGGGCGCGGCGGAAAGCGGCAGGGCGTTGAAGTTCAGATTGCTCAGGTTGCTGGCAAAGATTAACCGCAAGAAGCTCTATTTTGATGAAGCATTAAAGGAAGTTGTTTATACAGCATTGAAGCTGGAATCGGTGCATGGGGCAGGAGTGGACCCAGAGGGGTTAGACATTCGTATTGAGTGGTCGGATGGTATTCCGGATGATCCAAAAGAGCAGGCTGAAATTGAATCTGTCAGGACCAACAATGAACCGACAACCTCGATCAAGTCCGCAGTGAGGCGGCTTGACAAGGTGGAGGGTGAAGCGTTGGAAGAAGAACTGCAAGAAATGGAAGCGGATCGGGCAGGAGCGACCAACGTTTTGCCGCCTGAAGGCACTCCCATCCCCGGGGAAGGCGCTCAGGGGCGCACTGAGCTTGATTTAGGCTTCGAAGAAGGTGAAGGGGAGGAAGAGGAATAAAAACCTCACCACGGCGACCAGAGAACATGAGAGGGGTATTTGGACATGGCGCTACCAGCACATCAACCATTACTTCCCATAAATGAGTATGAAGCGGCATTTAGAAAAGGCACGATGCAGATTACCGACCATATTCATACCTTGGAGACCTCCGGTCGCAGTTCGCGTGCGGCACGGGAGGCGCTCAACTCTTCTTTGATTCAGTTAAACGAATTATCCGAATATAACAAAGTGTGGATTGAACAGAATGTCCCGGCAGAATATCGCAAGGGCTGGGATCGGGCGTTTGAGAGCAGTTTGTACGCAACCCCTACAGCAGTCGGCGGCGCTTACGGTGACAGGGCGTTCGGCATGTTGCACAGGGAAGCGATCGAGACGCTGGCTTACAACATGAAAGACCGCACAGATCTGGCGCTGGCTCAAGTGGGCAGGCAGGTGGCGGACCAGTATCGAGATGTTGGAATGTCGGAAGCACTCAAGCGGCAGTTCACTGGTGAAACTATCCGGCAGTCCACGCAGAACATGGTTGGTAGGTTGCAGGCTCAAGGATTGACAACTTTCTCAGATCGGGCAGGCAGAAAATGGGGGCTTGACGCCTACTGTTCGATGGTTGCCCGGACCACGACACGGCAGGCGACAACTCAAGGGACCCTGCTCAGGGCAAGGCGGTTAGGGTATGAGAGGATTCATATTTCAGAGCATACTCCGACCTGTGAGCTGTGCGCTCCGTATCAGGGCTTGGTATTCACTACTAACAGCGATGATAAAGAATATCCGTATTACTACGATTACGTTCCATTTCACCCGAACTGCCTGCACACTGTCTCAGTATATATTAAGCGGTATGATAACAATGCAGAAGCGTTGAGGCAGAAGGCTAATCAACCGCTTCGGGATAGACGCCCTCCATCGGAGAAGGCGGCGTATAAATCTTTGCAGGCGGCTAACCAGAAAAGCAGGGCACTGCAAAATCAATATTCTAATTACCTGACAAGGCTGGGGCAGGATAAGGTCGGCACTATACAGTCATTCGCACGCAGTAAAGCGGCAGGGAGCGCAAGATATCAGGAGTTGCAGGCGGCTTACAGGCAGGCAGGGATATCATAACTTGACAATGTTTATTTTTACCTGTAGAATTGTGGCAAGATTCACGATACTGCAAATAACGTGGAGGGCAACAATATGACAGAAAGAATCGCCCCGACCTAAGTTCCTGTTTAACAGTTCGGGGTATTTTTATGCATTTATACTGAAGTTCAATCTAATGAGGGAGGGGTAACAGGTGAAGGATGAAAAGAAGTCCACGCAGGAAAAAACCGAAGTGAAAAGCGCCAAGCCATTCAAGATAAAAGATCCTACTCGTACTTGGCGTGGTAAGTATGAACGACCAATTAAACGGGTTTAGTCCCGGTTGCGCCTACGGCAAGGCGCTATATAAATTCCGGAAGGCACCAACGGCTAAGGTGCAATACAAATACCGGTAGCGGTAACTCAGCCGCAATACAAATCATCGGAGGGTAAAAAATGAAAGTTTTTGGTAAAAGCAAGTTTTTTATAGATCCGCTTATGTTCTCAGAAGGTTCAGGAGACGCTGGAGATTCGAAAGAGGGTAAAGAGCAGGGCGGCTCAACTGAAGGCTCAGAGGGGAAGCCTCCTGATACGTCAGGCGGTTCCAGTAGTTCTTCAGAAGGCGAAAACAAGCCGTTTGCTACTTTCCCAACAGAGCAGGCGCTCATGGCTCGGATTAATCAGGGCGCGGAATCAAGGCTCAAGAAGGCGGCGGAAGAAGCAGGGTTCGAATCGGTCGATGCGTTCAAAGAAGCGGCAAGGAAGGCAAGGGAAATTGAAGAGCAGAATAAGACCGATTTGGAGAAAGCAAAGGACCGGGAGGCTCAGCTGGAAGCTGACTTGAACACTACACGGGAAAAGGCGGACCGGACATTGATAAACTCCGAGTTGAAGGTGTTTGCGGCGCAAATGGGGTTCGTTGATCCTGACGATGCAGTAATCTTGGCAGACAAAACTGAGATTCAGGTTGATGATTCAGATAAGGTGACAGGTGCAAAGGAAGCGATCGAAGCACTGGCTAAAAATAAACCGCACCTTGTTGGCAAGAAAAAAGAAATCGGTGGCAGTTCCGTTAATCCGGGCGGTGACGGCGACACCACAACCGAAGAAGAAAAAGGAAAGCAGATAGCGGAAGCCCGGTTAAAAGGAAGGAAGCAGTCCGATGAAAATGCCTACAATCCGTGGGCAAGTTAAAGAATAACTCTTGGAGGAGTTGAAACGAAATGAGTTACAATTTGAATTTTGAGACCACGACTATCGGCGGTCATATCCCATTTATAGATACCATTGAAAACCGCTTCATTCGTGGAGGATTAACCCTTGACGCAGGTCACGCGGCGGCAAATGTCGCCGAATCGCAAGGGCAGATTGGAGTGGTTGACGGCAGGCTTACAGCTCTGGCAGGAGCAATCCTTGCTCAGCAGGGCGTAAACGGCTTGTGGCAAGTTTATACTCCGGATTCTGCCGCAGTTGCCGCGGCTCTTGACATTGGCGATGATACCGCCAATCAGGCAATTCGGCTTACGGCTGATACCGCAGGTGCCGCAGGTAATGACATCAATATTAAGTTGACGGATCCGGAAGCTACATCTTCGGGGTTGTCTGTTAATGTAGTGGGTAACAGCATCGAAGTTTCGCTGGAAACTGACGGGGCGGATGCTTTAGTTTCCACTGCAGCTGAAGTTTTTGCTGCTATTAACGGTGAAGCTGCCGCGGCGGCATTGGTCACTGCTGAAGTTCATCCTGATGCAACTGACGGTTCCGGTGTGATGGAGGCAACAGCCGATTTTGAAAACCTCGATGGTGGAGCTGACGCAGTAACAGAAAACATCGCCGCCGCTAATGATGTCGTGCTGTTGATGGAAGATGTTGACCTCTCAGGAGGCAATGCCGTTTCTGTTGGTTACTGCGGTGGTAGAGTGATTGAGAATCGTCTGCCTTACATGGATGCGGTA
>PWIZ01000361.1 GCA_003560175.1 Halomonas sp.
CCTTGACTGCCGGGTCGCTGCCCATCTTCTGGCGATGGAGCCGACAGAAACGTTCCAGCAGATCGCTGCCCGGCTGGGGTGTCCAGCCCGGATAGGCGTTCTCCACCCGCACCCGAGCGCCGATGAGTTCGAACAGCGCCGTGAAGCGGTCGGCCAGGTCGCCGGTGGCGCTGTCGCGTAGCGAACGCACCAGGGCGCAGAGGTGGAAACGCCCGCCCTCCAGACCGACCACACCGAGGTTGTTGGAGGTCTCTACCACCCCGAGCACCTCGCTGCTCATGCGTTCCACGCCGCAGGGCGCCGCATGCAGCGCCGCCACCAGCAGGTGGCTGGCCTGGGCGGTCAGCGCCTCACTCTCCGGGGCGCCCACCGGCGTAATAGCCAGCGCCAGGCCATCATCCACGCCGGCAAGCTCGCCGCGCAATTCGACCTCCAGCGCCGCCACGCGGTCAATCGCGGCCTCGTACTGGTCAGCGGGCATGGCCAGGGTGGCGAAGGCCTCCCTCGGCAGGGCATTGCGCAGGGTGCCGCCGTGGTAGTCCACCAGGCGCACCTCGCAGCTCTCCAGGGCACGCAACACCCGCACCAGCAGGCGATTGGCATTGCCCAACCCCTTGTGGATATCCATGCCGGAGTGTCCGCCCCTCAGGCCGGTAAGCGAGAGACGCATTGCGACTTCGTCCTCGGCCAGGGACGAGGTGGGCAGCTGCGCCTCCACCACCACGTCGGCCCCGCCGGCGCAGCCGATATAGACCTCGCCGCGGTCCTCGGAGTCCAGGTTGAGCAGCAGGCTCCCCTCCAGCCAGCCTTCGGCCAGGTTGAGCGCGCCGCCCATGGAGCTCTCCTCCTCGAGGGTGAAGAGCGCCTCCAGCGGGCCGTGCACCAGGGTTTCATCCTCGAGGATCGCCAGCGCCGCGGCCACGCCGAGGCCGTTGTCGGCGCCCAGGGTGGTGTTCGTGGCGCGTAGCCAGCCGTCATCGCCCACCCGGGTCTGGATCGGGTCGCGGGTGAAATCGTGGGCATGGTCCGCATTGGCCTGGGCCACCATGTCCAGGTGGCCCTGAAGGATGACCCCGGGAGCCGCCTCGTGGCCCGGGCTGGCAGGCTTGCACAGGCGCAGGTTGCCGAAGGCGTCGCGGTCATGGGCCAGGCCCCGGGCGTCGGCCCACTGCTCCAGGCGCGCCACCAGCGCCGCCTCATGGCCTGAGGGGCGCGGGGTATTGCAGAGAGTGCGGAAATGGCGCCACAGCAGCGGCGGCTCAAGGGTGTCGAGATGTTCGTTCATGGGCATTCGATCCTGTGATAACCGGCCTACCTTACTTAGCTCCCCCTGAATGGGGAAGTCGCCTCTCTGCAAGCCTTGAACTGCTGCCGGAACAGCGTCGGTGTTCCAGGCTGCCTCACCCCTTAATGAGCGCCGCCGCGGCCTGGCGCAGTTGGGCAGTGACCTCCCGACGCCCCGAGACGCCGAGCCGGGTGGCCAGCCAGGCGGCGCTGCGCCCCTGGAACCCCCAGGCCACCAGCAGACAGAGCGGTTCGCTATCGGCCGGAACGGCCCTCGCCAGAGCATAGCGAACCAGCGCCTGGAGCGCCGGGCGAGCCAGGGCCGGTTCGCGCTGCGCGAAGGCGACGTCTTCCAAATCGCGGCGATCGGCGGCGTCAAGCGTAAGTCCTTCCCCCTCTGACAGCAGCGCGGCGGCAATCTCCGGCTCCAGCTCGCGCAGCTCGAAGGCCAGCAGCCCCGGCAGCGCGCGCTGGAAGCGGGCGGTCAGCTCCGCCGCCAGCGCTTCGCCCTGCTCGGTCAGCGGACGCGCCACCATCACCGCATGCTCGCCGGTGGCGGTTTCCCGGGTCAGCCCCAGGCGCAGGGTGACGAAACCCAGCGAACGCCAGAAGGCGATCAGCCCCGGCTCGGCGCCGAAGCTGGACCCCAGCAGGTCGATGCCCTCACTGCGTGCCCGCGCGACCTCGGCCTGGATCAGCTTTCTTCCCAGCCCGCTGCGACGATGAGGGGCCGCCACGGCGATGCGTACCACACGGCGCAGCCGGGCGGTCAGCGCCTCGCGACAGCCGGCGTGGGCGGCCAGCGACTGAGCCAGCAGATGGCCGCGGGGGCGTCGCTCGCCGCGGGCGACACGCTCGGCCAGCTCGAGATCGAAGCCGCCCTCGTCGCCGGTGAGCACCACGCCTACGGGCGTCTTGTCGGCAACCAGGGCACCGATACCAACACCGGGGCCGTCCAGCAGGCGGCGAAGATCGGTGGGGGTGGTGCGATAGTGGGCCTGAACCAGCAGGCCAAACAGGGCGCGCAGTCGGGTCTCGTCATCCGCCAGCTCAGCAGGCAACACTCGCCGCCAGGTCGGCGAAACCGATGTCGAGGCCGGTGCCGGCTCGGCGTCGAGCAGCAGCAGGCGATTGACCAGTCCCTCCAGAGGGTCATCCGCCGCCCAGCGGATCGGTTCGCCCAGGTGCAGGCCCTGCCATTCCGGGGCCTCGCGGGTGAGCCGTTCGAGGAACCGCACCGCGAAGCCCCGCCCGGAACCCTCGTAGCCGTGAAGGGTGGTGGCGAAGGCGATGCGCGGAAAAGTCGTCAGCCACTCGCCGAGCAGGCCGGCGGGAATGGCGGCCGCCTCGTCCACCAGCAGCCGAGCGCCGGCGCCGCCGACCGCGCCCTCCCGGGACAGGCGCGTCAGCTCGTCGGGAGCGACGAAACGCACACGCCGCTCACCCAGCGCGAAAGCGTATCCCAGCCGCTGTCCGTCGGGGCAGAGTGCCTCGAGACGCTGGAAAAGGCTCTCCAGCGCCGCCGGACGCGGCGCTGTTACCAGGATCTCGGGCTCGCCTTCGGCCAGCAGCCGCGCGCAGGCGATGCCCAGGGCCGCGCTCTTGCCTCGGCCGCGGTCGGCGGTGATCACCAGGGGGCGCCGCCGGCGCTGCCTGACCAGGCGCGCCACCGCCTCGGCCTGGTCGGCGGTATGGCAGTCGGGATCGGCAACATGGGGCGCTTCACGCCGGGCCTGGAACGGCAGCAACGGCAGGCGGGGCTGTTCATCCACCGGCCAGTGGATCACCTCGTTGGCTGCGCTTAGCTGCCTGGCCAGCCGCGTCAGATAGCGGGCGGAGAGCTGCTCGGGGCGAAAGGGGTGTTCCGCCAGACGGGCGTAGTCGGCGTCGGGGCGCTCGCCCCAGTCCGGCGGCGTCATCAATACCAGCAACCCACCGGCGCGCAGGGTGCCCGCCAGGGCGCCGAAGGCGTCGGGGTCGAAGCCTGCCCCGGGTGATACCGCATCCACCACCAGCAGGTCCTGCTCGCCGCCCAGCCGGGTGCGGGCAAGGCCGGGAGCCAGGCAGTCAGCCTGGGGCAGCCCCGGCGGGGCCCAGGGCGCCACCCATAGCGGCGACCGCCAGGCGCCTGCCTGCCATAGCGTCAGGGCCGCATGTCGGCACGCATCCGCCTCGCCGGTCAGCCATACCAACCCCCGCCAACGTCGCGTCGCCAGGTGGTCGGCATGGCCCAGCAACACGGCAACGGCCCAATCGACGCGATCAGCCATGCAGGATCATCCCGGAATCGATCAACTTTAGTCGCACACCTTCTTCCTTTCAACGCAGCGGCCGCCTCGACGACACCCTTTACGAGAGCACAGAAATGAATACAAGTAATTGATAATAAACACTTTATTATGAAGATAAACAGGCCTTGGTCATGACTCAGGCACTCACCAAACTCCCCCCCGATGTCATCACCAAACTGTCGCTTGTGACACGAGACGCGTGCTAGCTTAATCCCTGCTGCCTACCCTGCCCAGACGGTCAAGTGCCGTCCGGGCAGAAGATACCGCCCCGATACGCCCTTCATCAGCGGTGCGGTAACGGCACTCCTTCTTCTCCAACCCCATCAGAACAATTCGCGGAGCAATACATGAAGAAGATGACCAAGTTTGCCCTCACCGGCCTGGCCGCCGGCGTGGCCATGGCCGCCATGACCACCGCCGCCCAGGCCCAGGAACGCTGGACCATGACCACCACCTGGCCGGAAAACATCGACCTGATCCAGATCGACCGCCACTGGGCCGAGATGGTCAATATGCTCGCCGGTGACGAGTTGGAGATCGAGTTCCGTGCCGGCGGCACCCTAATGCCCGGCACCGAGGTCTTCGACGCCACCGAGACCGGCAGCATCGAGGCCGCCGGTGACTGGCCAGGCTACTGGGCCGGCCGCAGCCCGGCCTTCTCGCCCCTGGCCACCACCACCAGCCTGTTCAACGGCGTCGACTACCTGAACTGGATCCAGCAGTGGGGCGGCTGGGACCTCTACCAGGAGGTCTATGGCGACTACAACATGGTCTACCTGCCCTACGGCATTACCAACAACGAGTCCGGCTTCATGGGCCGCACACCCATCGAGAGCCTGGCCGATCTCGACGGCAAGCGCCTGCGCCTTTCAGGCCGTGACCAGGGCCGCGTGCTGGAAGAGCTGGGCGGCTCCCAGGTCACCCTGGCCGGCGGCGAGGTCTACCAGGCCATCGAACGTGGCGTCATCGACGCCGGCGAGTTCTCCACCCCGGGTGTCGACTACAATGTCGGGTTCGCCGAGGTAGTCGAGCACTGGACAGTGCCCGGCTGGCACCAGTCCGCCAGCGTGTTCGGTGTCATGATCAACAAGGACGCCTGGGACGCCCTCACCGAGGAGACCCAGCAGAAGCTGAAGATCGCCGCCGATGCCACCATGGCCTGGTCGCTGGCCTGGTCCGAGCGCGAGTCCACCGAGGGCACGGTGAAGTTCATGGAAGCCGGGGTGGAAATCCACCAGCTCTCCGACGACGACCTGGCTCGCATCCAGGACATCACCAACGACGTCATCCTGCGCGGCGCCTGCGAGGACCCGATGCACGCCAAGGTCTACCACTCCATGGTCAGCTACCTTGAGCATTACGCCAACTGGCGTGATATCTCCGCGCCCTACAACATGAGCCGGACCATGGATAACCTCCCGTCGCTGGAAGAACTCGAAGCCTGTCTCTAAGCGTCAGTGAGACCTCCCGGTGATCCCGGGAGGTTCCTTGGGAGTGATCGCCACCGGCGCTGGAGCTGCCCCGGTGGCGTTTTCTGTCCTGTAGTTAACCTCCAAGACCCTCGAGACCACCGACCATGAATGCCATTGCCAAGGCGATCGATGCCCTCAACGAGGGGTTCGGTCGGCTGATTGCCCCTCTGATTGCCATCATCACGCTGATTGTTCTCTATGATATCGCCCTGCGTTACTTCTTCGGCCGACCCAGCGACTGGGCCTTCGATGTCACCAAGATGCTGTTCGGCGCCCACTTCATGCTGATGGCCGCCTATGGGCTACGCCATCATGCCCATGTCGAGGTGGACGTGCTCAAGCGCCTGCTGTCACGCAGAAAACAGGCGGCGCTCGAGATCCTCGGCTACCTCATATTTTTTGTTCCCTTCATCTGGATGCTGCTGACCTTCGGCTGGAGCTTCTTCATGCGCTCCTATAGCCGTCTGGAGACCACCTACGGCATGGTGTCGATCCCGGTCTATCCGGTGAAGGGGGTGATTGTCTTTGCAGCCGTGCTGATCCTTCTCCAGGCCATTGCCATCGTCATCCGTGCCATCCAGCAGCTGCGGGGGGAAACCGCATGAACCTGAGTCCCGAACTGCTCACCCTGTTCATGTTCATCGGCCTGCTGATCGGCCTGTTCATGGGCCACCCGCTGGCCTTCGTGCTGGGCGGCGTGGCCGTTATCGGCGCCTTCCTGGGCCCCGGCGAGCGCGTGCTCGGCACCATCATCAACAACATCTATGGCAACGCCATGGACAACTATGTGTTGGTGGCCATCCCGCTTTTCGTGCTGATGGCGCGATTCCTGAACGACTCGGGCGTCACCGAGAAGATGTTCGACACCATGCGACTGCTGCTGGCCAACCTGCGCGGCGGCCTGGCGCTGACCGTGGTCATCGTCTCGGTGCTGCTGGCCGCCACCACCGGCATCGTCGGCGCCTCCATCGCGGTGATGGGCATGATCGCCCTGGCCCCGATGCTCAAGTATGGTTACAACAAGGAACTCAGCTCCGGGGTCATCATGGCCAGCGGCTGCCTTGGCATCCTGATTCCGCCCAGCATCATGCTGATCCTGATGGCCAGCTACTCGCCGGTGTCGGTGGGCGCCCTGTTCGCCGGCGCCCTGGTCCCTGGCGTGATGCTGGGCTTCATGTATGCCCTCTACGTGCTGGTGATCTGTTACGTCAAGCCCGCCTACGGGCCGAAAGTGCCGGCCGAGGAGCGTGCCGAGACCAGCACCGGCCAACTGCTGATCATGCTGGCCAAGTATGTGCTGCCGCCCATGTCGCTGATCCTGGGGGTGCTCGGCGCCCTGTTTACCGGCATCGCCACCGCCACGGAGGCCTCGGCCATCGGGGTCTTCATCGCCTTCCTGCTGTTCATGATCTTCGGGGACCGCAAGCTCTCCACCTGCTACCGCACCCTGATCGACGCCGGAAAGACCACCACCATGGTGATGCTGGTGCTGGTGGGCGCCACCGCCTTTACCGGGGTGTTCTCCCGCGGCGGCGGCATGACGGTGATCAGCGAACTGGTGCTGGCCATGCCCGGTGGCACCACCGGCGCGCTGATCCTGATGCTGTTCCTGGTGTTCATCCTGGGCATGTTCCTGGACTGGACCGGCATCGTGCTGCTCAGCTTCCCGATCATGC